>DASSYL010000558.1:0-3386 GCA_035703315.1 Candidatus Acidiferrum sp.
AGTCGCTTCCATCGGCTCCCAATCCTCCGCGTGTGAATGCGTCCTCCCAATCTGCGAGTGCGCCTTCCAGCATTACGCTCGATGACGCCTTGCACTTCGCAGTTCAGCACAACCACGCTCTGCTCGCGTTGCGTTCCACGATTCTGCAGAGCCAGGCGCAGGAAGTTACCGCCAACCTTCGGCCCAACCCCGTGCTCGCGTGGGACGCGCAGTTTCTTCCCATCTTTCAACCCGATCAATTTAGCGGCGACTATCTGGATAACAATGCGCAGTTCGATGCTGGCGTTAGCTATCTTTTTGAGCGCGGCAAAAAGCGGCAGCATCGCCTGCAAGCTGCCAAGGATGCAACCGCCGTTGTTCGCTCGCAGGTTTCCGATTCCGAACGGCAGCTGATCTTCAACGTCGCTCAACAGTTCATCAACGTTCTTCTGGCGGAATCGACGCTTGCCTTTGCCCAACAGGACTTGGACAGCTTCCAGAAAACGGTGGACATCAGCGAGTCACGGTTTCATGCCGGAGACATGAGCGAAGGCGACCTGCTCAAAATCAAACTGCAGCTCTTGCAATTCCAGTCGGACGTTTCGGCGGCCAAACTTGCCCGGGTTCAGGCACTCGCGGGCTTGCGGCAATTTCTCGGCTTCGAATCAGTGGCCGACGATTATGACGTTTCCGGCGACCTCGACTATCAAACCGTGAAAGCCACGCTAGCGGATTTGAAAACGATGGCCGCGCAATCGCGGCCGGATTTAGTCGCCGCTCAACAAGGTGTGACTGCCGCGCGCAGTCAACTGGCTCTCGCTGAGGTGAATGGCAAGCAGGATCTCACTGCGGGCATGAACTATACGCACACTGCGGGCGTAAGCAGCGCGGCCTTCGCGTTCAACATTCCGCTCGCGGTTTTTGATCGCAACCAAGGCGAAATCGCGCGCACCCGCTACGCCATCACACAAGCGCAGGAACAACTGAGCGAAACCGCGCAACAAGTTTCGACAGACGTCGTCGACGCTTATGAAAATCTCCGCACCAACGACCAGATCATTCAGCTCTATCGCGGAGGTTATGTAGACCAGGCCAAGCAATCGCGCGACATCAGCGAATACGCGTATCGTCGCGGCGCCGCCAGCCTTCTCGATTATCTCGATTCCGAACGCACCTATCGGGCCAACCAGCTTGCCTATCGCCAGGCACTGGCCAGCTACATGCTCGCCATCGAGCAGTTGCGCCAGGCCGTCGGCACAAGGAACTTACCATGACACCGGTTCGCATTCGCCCCTCCGAAGCATTCACCCGACTCATCACGTTGCCCTTGCTCGCGGTCGCCTGCGTCTCTTGCAATTCCGCTCCGGGCGAATCCGAATCCAAAATGACGTCCTACACAGCCAGCGAAAAAAGGGCCGACATTGCGCAGACATTCCATATCACGCAAGAACAAACTGCGCACATCGAAGTTGTCCCCGTCCACAAAGAAAATTTGCCGCGCGTCTTGCGTCTTACCGGTTCCGTCGCGTACAACGCGTTTCTCACGACTCCGGTTTTTGCGGCGATCGGCGGTCCGGTGCATGAAATTCTCGTTGCACCAGGCCAAGTCGTTCACCAAGGACAACCCCTGCTGACTGTAACCAGCCCGGACTATTCTGCGGCGCGCTCCGCTTACATAAAGGCCCGCGACACTTTCGCTCTCGCCGAAAAAATGTATGCGCGCGCGCAGGATCTTTTCGCGCACGGCGCAATTGCTGAAGCCGATTTGCAACAGGCCGAATCGAATCGCACCCAGGCTCGCGCCGATCTCGAATCCTCCGCGGATGCCCTGCGCGCTCTCGGTCTTCATGATCCGGAAGCGGTCGCCAAGAACCCCGTGCAATCCACAGCTGAAATCCCGGTAACCGCTCCTGTCGCAGGCGAAATTGTCGAGCGCCTCGTCGGTCCCGGCCAGTTGCTGCAAGCCGGCGGCACGCAATGCTTCACAATCTCCGATACCGGCTCGGTCTGGGTGCTCGTCAATATCTATCAGAGCGATTTGAGCTTTGTTCGCCTGGGCGAGGACGTCGAAGTCGCCACCGACTCTTATCCTGAAACGTTCCACGGAAAGATTTCCTACATTGCTCCGGCGATGGACGCCACCACCCGCACATTACAGGCCCGCATCGTCGCGCGAAATCCGGGCCGCAAGCTGAAAAAAGATATGTACGTGGCCGCCACCGTGCGCGCCGCGGCGTTGCAGAACGTTCTGACGGTTCCAGACGCGGCGATTCTTCGCGACACCGAAAACGAACCGTTCGTTTACGTCCAGACCGCCGCCAACGAATTTGCTCGACGCCAGGTGACGTTAGGTGATTCCAGCAACGGGCGTGTGCAGATCAATACCGGTTTGCAACAGGGCGAACGCGTTGCCGGCAACGGCAGCCTGTTCTTGCAGTTCATGAATTCGTTGCAGCAGTAGAAGGAGCAACAGGTCTCCAGCGATGATCCATCGCATCGTACATTTCGCGCTGCGCCAGCGCTTCCTGGTTCTGATGGTCACCGCGCTTATGGTGATCGCTGGCGCGTGGTCCTTCCGCCAGATGCCCGTGGACGCTTACCCCGACCTTTCTCCGCCCATGGTCGAGCTCATCACGCAGTGGCCCGGTCACGCGGCCGAAGAAGTCGAGCGCCTCACCACGCTTCCCCTTGAGCTCGCGATGAACGGCACGCCTCATCTTCGCGTGATGCGTTCCATTTCGCTTTATGGCCTTTCCGATGTCACGCTGACCTTTGACGAAGGCGTCGATTCCTATTTTGCTCGACAGCTCGTTTTTGAGCGCATCAGCGACGCCACGCTGCCGCAAGGCGTCACGCCCAGCATGGCGCCGCTCTTCAGTCCCAGCGGTCTCGTCTATCGCTATGTGATCGAAAGCCCCGACCGTTCCCCGCAGGAACTCCACACGTTCGAAGATTGGATCATCGAACGTGCTTATCGCAGCGTTCCCGGCGTTGCCGACGACTCTGGCTTCGGCGGTCCGACCATGGAGTATCACGTCCTGCTGGATCCGGCCCGCCTCTACAATTTTCATATTCCCGTCGTGCAAGTGCTTAACGCTCTCCAAGCCAACAACGCCAACACCGGCGGCGGCTTCTACACGCAAGGTGGCCAGTTTTATTACGTGCGTGGGCTCGGCCTGGTAAAGTCCACAGAAGACATCGGCGAAATCGTTGTCGCCAGCAACAACGGCGCGCCCGTGCGCATCAAGGACATTGGCCGCGTCGAAATCGGCCACGCGCCCCGCCTCGGCATCTTCGGTTTTCAGGACAAGAACAAGAATAATGACGACGCCGTCGAAGGCGTCATCCTGATGCGCCGCGGCGAGCAAACCCAGAACGTCCTAGAGGCCGTCGAGCGCAAAACCGAA
>DASSYL010000084.1:0-13014 GCA_035703315.1 Candidatus Acidiferrum sp.
TCGATCGACATTGATGGGAACGACTATCACACTTGGGCCGCCATCAAATCCTTTCGCCCAAAACTGGTGGTCATCGAATTTAACCCTACCATAGCCACGGCCGTCCGGTTCGTCCAGGAGAAGCGCAGTGGAATAAATCAAGGCAGCAGCGCTGCTTCGCTCGTGGATCTAGGCCACGCAAAGGGTTACGAACTGATTGCCGTCACCAAAATCAATCTGCTGTTTGTTGATTCCGTCTTTTATCCCTTGTTTCATATTCCGGACAATTCTCTGGAGGTGATGCGCGCGGACGAGTCCGACCTACCGCACATCTTTGTGGGCTACGACGGCAAGGTATTTCTTGCGGAGCGTGGAGGCTTCGGCACCATCACTCTGCCGTGGCATGGGCTGGCGCTAGAAGAATCGGCAGTGCAGTGCCTCCCTCGTGATTTGCGAAAGTATCCGTACTGCTACAACCCGACCCAGCAAGTACTGTTCCGTTGGTTCTGCCGTTGGCGGACTTCCTCTCTTCGCTATTACTTCGGTGTTCTTCGGCACCGCATTTGGTCTCGCTAGGATATCCAAGCAGCAGTCGGGCGCGGCAGTCTCGATCCTGCGGAGATCAAAGCCAAGCGAGTAAAGAAGCAGAAGTTCGACCGTGAGGATGCGCGACTCATACTCAGGCTGATGCGGGAAAATAACTTTCCGCAAATTTGGGTACCGGGTCCGGCGAATCGGGATCTGCGACAGCTGCTGCGGCACCGGCATCGGTTGGTGCAGATGCGCACACGGATCATGAATCAGTTGCATGCGTTGGCGATGAACGAGGGCTATCGCTGGAAGAAAGAACTATTCAGCGAACAAGGACGAGCACAGCTAGAAAGGCTTACGTTAGCTCCTTGGGCTAGTCGGCGCCGGCAAGAGTTGTTGGAGTTGCTGGACCGCATGAATCCGACCATTCAGGAATTAACCGCAGCTGTCGAACGGGAAGCCAGGAAGCGCGAACGGCGTGCTGCAAGTCCGCCTTTCCTATCTAAACGCGGCTGGATGACCACAACCGGCAACTTTTCTGTTTTATGACGCCGGAGGGACTGCAAAACCCGACGTTGCACGTGAATCCCGGCGAGCACTTGATCGTGACGGTGGAAGATTGCGATCCGCAGCTCCAGTAAACAGTCGCTCGAGCGGTTGGATCAGGCGGGCTTTGGGGAAGTTACGGTGGGAGCGAGGCCGCGTTTGCCGAGAAGTTCGACGGCAGCCTGATTGAGCTTGGTGCGGAGCTGGTAGCGCTGATTGGCTTGCGTGATGTAGCGAACCGAAAGTTCGACGCCGCCGAGAACCGGTTTAAGGTTGATCGAGGGTTCGGCGCTGAAGGAACCGATGTCGCGACTGCCGGCGGCGCCTTTCCATTCCTGCGTGGCGGCCTTGGTGCTGTCCTGCGTAGCTTCCAGGACGTGCTTCTGGATTGCTTCGATCATTGGATAAGGATCTTCGCCGGTCGGAAGTACAATCTGCAGTTCATCCCAGAGCCATTGGCCGGAAGTGGAGAAATTGAAGTAGTGGCCCTCGATGGCGTAGCTGTTGGTAAAGGTGACGCGGCGGCCGGTGGGATGGCCGGAGTCGGTCCAGTTACCGGTTTCGAGAAGGACGGTGTGAAAAAGGCCGATTTCGACGACTTCGCCGGTGACACCGTTGATTTCGACCCAGTCGCCGAGACGGATGCCGTTCTTGCCCATCAAGACGAACCAGCCGAGAAAGCCGACGATGAAGTCTTTTAGAGCGACGGTGAGGCCGGCTGTGGCCAGACCGATGAAAGTCCCGAGATTGCTGGGTGGGCCGAAGATGACGAGCAGCACGAGGAACACCGCGATTACTTGCACCGTGACGCGAGCGGTCGAGCGCAGCGTTTGCATCTGGCGGCGATCGATATGCAGCTTGCCAAGGACTTTTTCGAGCCAGGTATTGAAGAAAAGTCCAATGATGGCGATCGCGAGGACAATGGCCGTGCCAATGAGAATGCGGCGAACGATGAGGCGCTGGCGATCGGAGACGAGGTCGAGCCACTGCGCGTAGTTTTGCGAGAGTTCCTTTTCGTTGTCGACGCGCTTATCGAGGCTGGCGAGATTTTTCTGGTCGAGGGTGATGGCCTTGGTAGTGGCGAGGACCAATTTTTTTTCGTCGGCGCTGCGGGACTTTGCGATGGTTCCGGTGACGGCAGCGATGGTGGAATCGGCGGAAGCAGAATTAGAGTCAGCAGTGGATTGAGCGAGCTTCGAGTGGGCGGCGAGATCGGGTGAGTTGAATTTCTCCGCATCGAGTTGGGCAGCGAGGGCGTTGTGCTGCTCCGCTAGCGAGGCTATGAGAATATCCGCCTCGGATTTGGCTCCTTGCAGGAGTCTTTTTTTGTTATTGAGCGCGGACCATTGCTGAAAACGGTGGATCAGTCCGAGCTTGTCCTCGGCCGGCGGTGGAAAGATCTGGTCGGGGTTTTTGCGGGACTTGTCGGCCTCTTCGTGGGACTCCTTCATTTTTTCGATGTGGTCGCGCTGGTTTCCGCCGGCTTCGGTGAGATCGCGGTTGGCATCGTCGACGTCGTTATTGGCAACGTCGAGGCTGGCCTTGGCCATGTCGAACTGGTCCTGGAGATCGGATTTGCGCTGGCCAGTGGCTTTGCCTAACTGGGCGGTGAGTTGATCGACTTGCGATTGCAAAGCTTGCTGAAGCTTTTGATTTTTTTGCAGGCGCTGCAGGATTTCCTTGGCTTCGGCGGAGAGATCGGGAGGATGCGCTTCGGCGTCCTGGAGAGCGACGGCGAAGGAGAGGTCGAGCTCGTAGTCGCTGAGACGGAGGGTTTCTTTGGCGAGTTCCTGCTCTTCGTGGGTGTCGGCCATCTGAGCGAGCTGCTGCGCCGTCTTGAAAGGAGTCTGATCAACGAGAGCGGATTCGTTGGAGGCAGCTTTCTTCTTGGCGGAGACGGTGGACGCGTGGCCGAGCAGGAAGATCCCGTATGCCGTGGCGCCGAAAGCCAGGATCAGACCGGCTGCCGCAATTTTTTGTGCCGTGCGCAATGCGCCTCCTTCGGCTGAAAGAGCATTTTAGTACGACCGGGCTACACAAGGCCGCTAAAGATTGCCGAGCGCGAACACATGCTAAAGTGGGCCGGACAAATCGATCGTCTCGAAAACAGGAGTCACCCATGTCTCAAACTGTCGTTCCGATGATCCATGTCCCTGACGTTCGCGGAACCGTGAATTGGTACAAGGCGATCGGATTCCAGGTGGTCCGGACAAACGAAGTGGACGGCGAGATGGATTGGGCGAAGCTGACGTTTGGAGACAGCGAGGTGATGTTCAATGCCGCCGGGAAGGCGAGCGCCGAACATCGGCGGGAAGTCGATTTGTACATTACGTCCGATGGAATTGATGCGCTTTTCTCGCGACTTGGAAAGGAAGGAGAACAAGTAGAAGTCGTGGAGAAACCGTACGACACATTTTACGGAATGCGCGAATTTACGATTAAGGACTGCAATGGGTTCTGGATTACGTTTGGGCAGTCGGCAAAGTCGTGACCGCGCCGACCAGCAATACGGAAGTGACATCGGTACTATATCGGTCCGTCGGCCCCGAAGAATTGAAGCTAATCGCTGAGTCCGGATTTCGCGCATTTCCGCCTCGACTGCCGGAGCAGCCAATTTTCTATCCAGTGCTGAACGAAGAATATGCAGTGCAGATTGCGCGAGAATGGAAGCAAAGGATCCGAAGAAAAAAGCCGGTTATGTCACCCGGTTTCGCGCGCGCAGCGCGTTTCTATCGCGGTACGAAGTACGGATAGTAGGCGGGAAGATTCATCAGGAATATTGGATTCCGGCGGGAGACTTGGAGGAATTCAATAAGAATATGGTGGGCCCTATCGAAGTGGTTGCGGAATTTCGAATGGGTGAAACGAAAGGCCGAGAACACTCCTAACAGAGGGTACTGCTTCAAAAAAACGCCTCCGAACTTGTCGGAGGCGTTCGTGTCTAGACTTTCAGATCTTTCTATAGGTAATCGCGGGACGGGCCTTCGAGGAAGGCACGCAGCTTGCGCGAGCGCGACGGATGGCGCAGCTTGCGCAAGGCTTTGGCTTCGATCTGTCTGATTCTTTCGCGGGTGACGGCGAAGTGTTGTCCGACTTCTTCGAGCGTGTGCTCGGAACCGGTCGTCCCGAGGCCGAAACGCATCTTAATGACTTTTTCCTCGCGCGGCGTCAGTGTCTTCAACACGGAGGACGTTTGTTCCTTCAAGTTGAGGTTGATGACGGCATCGGACGGAGAAACGACAGCCTTGTCTTCGATGAAGTCGCCGAGGTGCGAATCTTCTTCTTCGCCGATGGGCGTTTCGAGAGAGATAGGCTCCTGCGCGATTTTCAAGATCTTGCGAACCTTGGAGACGGGAATGTCCATTCGCTTGGCGATTTCTTCGCTAGTCGGCTCGCGGCCAAGTTCCTGAACCAGCTGGCGGCTGGTGCGCACCAGTTTGTTGATGGTTTCGATCATGTGGACCGGGATGCGGATGGTGCGGGCCTGGTCGGCGATGGCACGGGTGATGGCCTGGCGAATCCACCAGGTGGCGTAGGTGGAGAACTTGTAGCCGCGGCGCCATTCGAATTTGTCGACGGCTTTCATCAAGCCGATGTTGCCTTCCTGAATGAGATCGAGGAACTGGAGGCCGCGGTTGGTGTATTTCTTGGCGATCGAAACGACCAAGCGGAGGTTGGCCTCGATCAATTCTTTTTTGGCTTGTTCGGCTTCGGCTTCGCCGCGATGAATGAAGGTGAGCGTGCGCTTGAGTTCAGTCAGGCCGACTTCGCTGGCGTCCTCGATGTCTTTCAGTTCGGAGCGGCGGGTGCGCAGCTCCTTGCGGGCTTCGGCAGCGACATCGCCTTTGGCAACGTCCACGCGGCGCTCGAGGCGGCCAGCTTCGCGTTCAAGTGACTGCAGGCGTTCGACGGTGCCGCGCATTTTGTCGATAAGGCGCTTTTTCTCAAATGGGTTGAAGTCGATGCCGCGAATTTCGACCGAGATTTCCACGCGGGTGCGGGAAACATCCCATTTCGCGCGAATATAGCTGCGCTTTTTGGCCTTGGGAGTTTTGTCTAGCTTTACCGCCTGTTTCAGCGCCGTGTCATAAAGCTTGGCGATCTTGTCGATGTATTTCAGCGTTTGCTTGGTCTTGTTGGCGATTTTTTCTTCAGTGAGCTCTTCGTCGTCGAACTGGACGATTTCCTTGATGGAACGAGCGCCTTTGCGAAGGTCGTCACCGACCGCGATCAGCTCTTTGATGACGATGGGCGAACGGGTGATGGCCTTCATCACGACAAGCTGGCCGCGCTCAATGCGCTTGGCAATGGCGACTTCACCTTCGCGCGTGAGAAGGGGAACCGTGCCCATTTCGCGGAGGTACATGCGAACGGGGTCGTTGGTTTTTTCTAGCGAGCCGGGTGTCAGGTCAAGATCAGCGCCGCCGGCTTCTTCGGCGTGCGCGTCGTCCTTGATGCCGCCGGCCTCGCGTTCGCCGTGTTCGACCGAGAGCTCGACGGCCAATGCTGCTTTTGCCGCAGCCTGGTCCTCGTAAATTTCGATACCATTGCGTTCAAAGGTGGTGAGAAGGTCGTCGATTTCTTCCGAGGAATGCACTTCAGCAGGAAGCGAATCGTTGACCTCATCGTAAAGCAGGTAGCCGCGCTCTTTGCCAATGACAATGAGCGCTTTTACCGCTTCGTATTTTTCTTCAAGAAGAACCTGCGCCACAAATCCTCCCGGAGTCAGCAGCAATTTGAGGGCCTTCGGGCAGGCCAGCAGCCCGGCGAACCGCCGGCTAGCTCAAAAAATTAAAGACCAATCTATGTCAGGGTTTGTAAGTACAACTTACTGATTCTCAGGTCTTGTAAAACAAGCCCCGAAACCCTAACCACACACGATGGGCGGGACGCGCACACGCACGCTTTGGGAGTATTTCCCTGCTCACAGATTAATTTTTTGTGAAGCCTCTTTGCGCCCGCGTCGCCGTTTTTTCGTTACCGTCTGTGCCGCCCGTATCGCACAGCCGGTCACCAAGGGGCCGCTCCCCAGCCGCTAACTACATAAGTATAGATGCACTTAGGCCGGAAAGCGTTACCCGCTTAACCCTATGACGTTACACGGTTAAGTGGCGTTTCGTCAATGATTTAGTGCTGGATTGGAGTTGTGGGAATCTGTGGAAGAACGCGGAGGCAGTTGTCGATGTGGACCCTAGGCAGAAGCCGCCAGGCGGCGCATCAGGTCCTGTTTGCGGGTCAGCAAGTCTTTGAGCGCCTGACCTGAGGGGTTGGCTTCGATGCCGCGCTGGACTTCGGTGAGCTCACGTTCAAGTTGCTTCCGGGCGAGGGTATCGAGGCAGCTTTGCGCTTCCTCCCAACTGGGTTCCTGGGATTCCTCAAAGAGGATTTCAAAGAAGATGCGGCGCTCGCGGTCTTCAAGCATAGCGCCGATTTCGGAGGCGTGGAAAGGATTGCCGGAAAGGCCGGCGACGACCAAAGCGGCAAAAATCTTCTCGGTTTCGAGGCCATGGTAGAGCTGTGATGCTTCTAAGTGCTGTGCAAGTTCGCTGCGGAAGCCTTCGGCTTCGGCGAGCATACGGATCAGACGCCGCTCGGCGGGCTTGGCCGACGTTCGCACGAGCTCCGGCTGCAACTTCACTTCGCTGCGGCGTTCGGAGGCGGCTTTGCTCAGAGCGGCGCGGAGAACCGGTTCGTCGAGGCGAAGCTGTTGCGCGATTCGCGTGGCCCATTCGGACCGGAGGATGCTGTTGGGGATTCTTTGCACATAGGGGAGAAGAAAATTCACGGCGCGGCGCTTGCCTTCGCCGGTGGTGAGATCCATCTGGCGGGCTCGGGTGATGAGGTAATCCACGTAAGGAGGTGAGTTTTTAACCTGCTCGAGGTAGGCTTCGGCGCCTTTTTCGCGGATGAAGAGATCTGGGTCGGCCTTTTTGTTGCCGATGGAAGGCAGATTGAGGACGCGGACTTCGAAGTCCTGCTCGAGGAGAGAAGTAAGGGAACGTTCGGTGGCGGCTTGACCGGCGGTGTCGGGATCGTAGTTGACGATCACGCGCTTGGTGAAACGGCCGAGAAGTTTGATCTGCGATTCGGCGAGTGCGGTGCCGCAACTGGCGACGACGTTGCTGATGCCGGCGCGGGCGACGGCGATGGCGTCCATATAGCCTTCGACCAAAACAGCAAAATCCTGGCGGCGCAGTGCGTCCTTGGCGCGATCGAGATGATAGAGCACATTGCTCTTGGAGTAGATGGGTGTTTCGGGCGAGTTGAGATATTTGGGCTGATCGTCACCGAGAGCGCGCGCGCCGAAGGCCACGATTTTTGAGGATTCGTTGGCAATAGGAAACGTAATGCGGCGGCGAAAGCGATCAAAAAGGCGGCCGCTCTGGTCGCGGGAGATCAGGCCCGCTTCGACCAGAACCTTTTCTGGATATTTTGTTTTGAGATGGCGGAGGAGAAGATCGCCACCGCTGGGCGCGTAGCCAATGCCGAAGCGAGTGATGGTGTCGCGGTCGAGGCCGCGGTCTTCGAGATAAGCGCGCGCGGCTTTGCCTTCGAGCGTGCCTTCGAGCTGTTTGACGAAGTATGACTGCGCTTCGCGATGGATTTCGACCAGCGCCACGCGTTGCTGATTTTCGCGGCGCTCTTCGGGGGAACGTTCCTTGGGACGCGGAAGCGCGATACCGCATTTTTCGGCGACGATGCGCATGGCCTCGGGAAACGGACATTTCTCCATCTCCATGACGAATTTGAAAACATCGCCGCCCTGACCGCAGCCGAAACAGTGATATATCTGTTTGGTCGGATGGACATTGAACGACGGGGTCTTCTCAGAGTGGAATGGACACAAGCCGCGGAAATTTTGGCCAGCCTTTTTCAGCTGGACGTATTCGCCGATGACGCGGACGATGTCCGCCTGCTGCTTCACCTTCTCCGCGAGTGATCCCGCTTCGGCCATTTTTCTATTGACGCAATTCTACGATAGTGATGGCCTTGCCGCCGCGTTCCTCGGCTTCGGCGGAATGTGCCGCTACGAGTGGATGGGATCGGAGAAATTCGGAAAGGCCTTTGCGGAGCGCTCCTGTGCCATGCCCGTGGACGATGCGAACGATGGGAAGGTGAGCGAGAGCGGCGTCATCTAGAAATTTGTCGACTTGCTCCGTCGCCTGCTCGACCGTTTGGCCGATGACGTTGATTTCACTGGGCGCCAAGGCACGCGCGGAAGGGGATGTCGTTGTTGCGACGCCTCGCGCTGCCGGTGCTTCGACGCCGACGATTTCGTCGGTGCCGATCTTCATGCGAAGAGGACCGGCTTCGATATCGGCGTTGCGGCCGTCGATGCGGCGCAGGATCACTGGCTTCGAAAAGCCACGCACGCGAATCTTTGCGCCAACTTGCAGTTGCTCCGGCGTAACCGGTGCGGCCTGACCATGTGAAACACCGAGATCGGATTGCGAATCAGAAATAGTTTGTACCACGGCGGCGTTGAGCTCTTCGCGGGCTTGACCGCGCGTTTCGGCCAGTTTGCGGCGTGTAGTCTTTTCGATTTGCGCGCGGATTTCGCGTTCTTTGACCGCTTCCGCGATCCGCGTAATATTTTCTTCGAAACGCTTCTGCATCTCGGCGAACTGCGCTTCCAGTTCGCGAATGCGCTTTTGCTGGCGCGCGGCCCACTCCGTCCGTAGTTTGGTCCGTTCCGCTTCCAACTCGCTGCGCTCCGTCGCCATTTGCTGTTGCATGCGATCGAGCTCTTCGCGGCTGCGGTGAAGATAGGCAATCAGGTCGGCTGCTTCGCGCGATTCGGGCGAGAGCAGCTCCCGCGCGCGATCGATAATTTGTTTTGCCAGACCCAGTCGTTGGGCGATCGAGATTCCGCTGGAGCCGCCTGGTACGCCGACGATTAGTCTGTATGTTGGACGAAGCTTGATGTCGTCGAATTCGACGGCAGCATTGACGACACCAGGCGCCGTGGCGGCGTAAGACTTCAAACGATCATGGTGCGTGGTAGCGAGCACGATGCATTCTTTAGCGCGGAATTCGTCGAGAAGCGCGACGGCCAGCGCTGCACCTTCTTCGGGAGCAGTGCCTGTTCCCATTTCGTCCACCAGAACCAGCGACTCGGGTGTAGCGGTTTCCAGAATGGACTTGAGGTTGAGTATGTGCGCGGAAAACGTGGAGAGGTCAGCAGCGATGGATTGCTCGTCTCCGATATCCACCAGGACGCAATCAAACAACGGCAAAACAGCACGCTGCGCCGCGACGGGAATCGCACACTGGGCCGCAAGAGCGGCAAGGCCGGTGGTTTTCAACGCGACGGTTTTGCCGCCGGTGTTGGGCCCGCTGATAACAAGCAGGCGTTCCTCGCGGTTAAGAGACAACGTCATGGGCACGATGGCGCGCTGTTCGCGCTTCAATTTGTCTTCCAGGACGGGGTGCCGCGCGGATTCGAGCCGCAATTCACCGTTCGCGGAAAATTCGGGCAAGGCTCCGTCAAAGTCGCGTGCGAAGCGGCCGCGCGCAAAGATACCATCCAGCAGCTGGATGGCCTCGGTTGCGGTCACAAGTGCGGGCAGCTCGCGTTCTAACCGCGCGGTCAATTCGCGGAGGATGCGCAGGATTTCCGCGGACTCGTCTTCGGCCAGCTGGACCAGCTGGTTGTTGGCTTCGACCGTTTCAAATGGCTCGAGAAAGACGGTTTGTCCGGTGGAGCTTGCGCCATGCACTACGCCGGGAACGCCTCGGCGGTTCTCGGCTCGCACTGGAATGACGAAGCGGTCATTGCGCAGCGTGACGTAGTCTTCGCCGGCCTCCGCGTTTCGCGAGCGCAAAATTTGCTTTAGGGATCGCTGAATGCCGTCCCGCGTTTGCACGATACTGGCGCGAACGCGCCGCAACGTGGGTGATGCATCGTCACTGATTTCTCCGTTCGGCAAAACGCAACGTCGGATCGCTGCCAGCACGTCGCGAAAGTCCGCAACGCGGGCAGCTTCTCCCGCCAATAGAGGAAACTGCCCAGCTTCTTCGCGAAACTGTATGCGCAGCCACGATGCGGTTTCGAGAAGTGAGGCAGCTTCGAGAAATTCCGCCGGCTCGAGTGCGGCGCCAGGCCCTTCAATCTTTGCGAGCCAGGTTTCCGGATCGGACAACGCTCCGAAACCAAGATCGCGGCCGGAGCGGAGCCATTCGCGCGCTTCGCGGGTCAACGCAAACTGCTGCTGCAGAAACGCGACGTTCCGCGAAAACGCGAGAGCGTCTATCGCGCGGCGGCCGAGCACACACGTCGTGCGCTGACGCAGCAACTCACGCAACTTGTCGAATTCCAGAACGTCTTGCGCGCTTCGACTCATGCCAGTTTTTTGCTCAAGAACTCCGCCGCCTCGGCGGGCGTTACCGCGGTGTGGACCAGCTTGCCGTTCGCCTCGCCCCACGGCCCCGGATGCCCGACTTCTACTTCGCGAACACGATCGAGGATCGGCGTCCAGAAGTCTCCTAGCACTGCAATGGGCTTGCCGCTAATCACGGATTTGTTCAACATCTCCCACACCACAGCAAGTTCCACCAGCGTGCCCGTGCCGCCTTTGCAGGTAACGAATCCGTCGGCGACGCGTACCAGCTCGAATAGCCGGTCCTGCCAGGTCTTCACGCGGATTTCCGTGTCGATCCACGCATTGGCCTGGGGCTTGAAAAATTCCGCGGTGACGCCGTAAGTCTTTCCACCTGCTTCTTTCGCTCCGCGCGATACCGCTTCCATGACGCCGCCGTATCCGCCGCTGCACACGGCAAATCCCGCTTTAGCTAAGGCGCGGCCGAGCGAACGCGCTTCTTCGTAATCCGCATGATCTTCACGCGGACACGAGCTGCCAAAAACCGTAATGATCCGTTCCATATTGCACACCGTAAGATTTCACTGTGCTTTTTTGCAGCAAGCCGATCCTTGCGCGTCGAACTCCTCGATCATTGCAATGCTCAACGCATCTAGCGCATCGGTGGCCTCGTGTCCCTTAGAACCCATGTTGTTGCTCATAAACGAGAAAACGATGCGCCGTCCGCTGGGCAGTTCGGCATAACCCGACCGCGTGCGTACATGTTCCACAGAACCCGTTTTCGCGTGCAGCCGGCCCGCCGCAATGCTGTTCTTCATGCGGTCTTCGAGCGTTCCGTCGATCCCCGCCACCGGCAACGAACTGAAATAATCGCCGAACCAAGGCTGCTTCTGCGCGTAAAGCAGGAGTGCCACGATGGCTCGCGGCGTCACCAGATCATGCCGGGACAATCCGGAGCCGTCGCTCTGGACCACGTCGCCCGGCGGAATGCCCGCCACGGCATAAAAATCAGCCGGAAAATTTGCCAGCTCATCCGGCGTGGTCCATAAACCCTTTTGCCGCGCGGCCGTACGCAGCAGCATTTCGGTGTGCAGGTTCTGGCTGATCTTATTCACCAGCTTGATCGAATCGCCTAGCGGAATCGAAAGATGCTCCGCCAGCACGACGCGTTGATCGGGCGGCACCGCGGGAGAGACAGAAAGCTCGCGCGGCATGCCGTCCACCTTGATCCCGCGCGCTTCCAGAAGTCGTTTCAGCATGGCCGCCGCGTGCAGCGCCGGCTCCTGAATGGCCAATGTCAGTTTGCGCGAATTGCTCTTCGCGGGAAGAGTGCCCAGCACCGTAACCAGGTACGAACCCGGTTCGCGTTTCAAAGTCAGATCGGGCTTGACTCCCGGGGCGGAGGTGACGACTTGGTTGTCCACCACAAACTCCGGCGTCGAAGGATTCACCAACGCGTCCACGTGATCGCCGGCTCTCTCTCCCGGAGTCAACGTAAGCTGCACAGTGTTGTCGTCCACTACGATCGCGGAAATCGCCGCCCCGTACTCCCACACCATGTCGTCAATTTCCCAGCCGCTCGGGTAGCGGTCGCGCGGGAAATAACTGTCATCGCCGACGATGTCCCCGCCAATCTCCTTGACGCCCTTCGCGACCAGTGCATCGGCAAGTTCGGCAATGGCACGCTCTGGCGGCCCGTCAAACTCCTCTTTGTTCGCATAAGGCAACTTGCGGTTGGAAAGATTGGGGTCGCCACGTCCCACCAGAAACAGCGGCCCGTTCAATCTTCCGTCGCGCGAAGGCGACGTGAGCGACTCAAGTGTCGTCCGGAAGCGAAACTCCGGCCCTAAGGTCGCCAATGCCAGCGCCGTAGTGAACAGCTTCATGTTGGAAGCAGGCACAAAATACCGGTCGGCATTTTGCTCGAACAACACTTCACTGGTCCTGGCATCGGCAACCAATAATCCCCAGTCGCCTTTCGACGGTTGTCCGCTGCCCAGAACCAGCTGCGCGCGCGCAGCAAAAAGATCAGCAGGCAACATCGCATGGCCTTCATGCGCCCCGGAGCCCTTATTTTCAACGGCCGGCGTGCTGGCCGGATGAGTGGCCTGCTGTGCCGCGGCGCGCGAAACCGACGCCAGCGCAAACAAGACACTCATGAGCCACATCGCAGCTTTTCTACCTGCAATCATGTACTTCAGATTCCCCCCCGCTGGAAAATTGCCGCCTGGCCAAGTATAGTCCATACGCCACGGAACACTTCCTCCAGTGGGCGCCCCCAGCCGTGCCAGCCGAGGGCTTCACAAATTTCGCAAGGAGTAACAAAAATGAAAAAGCACCTGGCCCTGTCTCTAGCTGTGGCCCTAATGGCATTGCCGCTCAGCGCGGACGAAAAATCAGACAAGAAGGAGAACAAACGGCTAGAGAACTGCGGCACGGTCATCAAGGAGATCATGGACATTCCGGATGACATTCCCCAGGATCTCATCGACAAGGCGGAATGCATCATCGTCTACCCGTCGGTCGTGAAGGGAGCCTTCATCGTGGGCGGCAGCTACGGTCGCGGCGCGATGATTTGCCGCACCGGCGAGCATTTCACCGGGCCGTGGAGTGCACCGACCATGATGGCACTAGAAGG
>DASSYL010000353.1:0-4985 GCA_035703315.1 Candidatus Acidiferrum sp.
GGCAAGGCTTCTTCTGGTGGGAAATCGACATCACCTACTACACGCTGAAAGTGCTCAGCTGGGTTGGCTTGGTGTGGGACCTGCGCAAAGTCCCTGCACACATGCTTGTCGAACAGCAGCAGCAAATGGCAGCCTAAGCCACTCGCCACATTTGCCCAACCCAAGAAAGCCTGTCGGGACAGCTGGCCATTCTCCATCGAAACGTCACCTTGGCGGAGGCTGGAAAAAGCCGGCCAGTCCGGCCGCACGACGGGCGGATCCGTTAGAGGAAAAGCTAGAAAGTTTGCCCAGCGGAATTCCCGGGCTTTGCGCCGAAGAGGATCCTCTGCTCTTCTGCACGAGCCTGGGAGTAACGCTCAAATGATGGCAAATGCTACAAGCCGGTCGCTCGAGTGATTGAAGAGCCTTCCAGCGGCCAATATGTCGGTTGCGGGGTGTCCGCAATTGCGGGAAAATCAACGCTTGCTGCAAAAGCCCTGCTGCACCCGGTACCGAACTCGGGTCGCGAACTGAGGTCGTATTGATGAGCCACGAAGCGAAGTCCGGAATTGGAGAACTGGCGCCTCCTATGCGCTTGATGATGACGCCGGGGCCTTCTTCCGTCGATCCGCGCGTTTATCGTGCGCTCGCGGCGCCCATCGTCGGCCACCTCGATCCGTGGTTCAAAACCTGCATGGACGAAACACAAGCCCTGATGCGGCAGGTTTTTCAGACCGAAAACCGCGTAACCATGCCGCTTTCGGCCTCCGGCTCCGGCGGCATCGAAGCTGCCGTCTTCAACACCCTTGAAGAAGGCGATGAAGCCGTCGTTTGCGTTAACGGCTACTTTTCCGAGCGGATGTATGAGATTGCCCTGCGCACGCCGGCAAGAATCACAAAAGTGGAAGCGCCGTTGGGACGAGCGGTGGATCCGGAAGATGTGCGCAAGGCGGCCGCCGGAAGAAAAATTACGGTCGTTGGATTTGCGCACGGGGAAACTTCGACTGGTGTGGTGACAGCGCTAGATCCGTACCGTAAGGTAGCGGACGAACTAGGCGCGCTGCTGGTTGTGGATACCGTGGCGTCGCTGGCTGCCGAGCCAATGCACGTGGACAACCAGCGGCTGGACATTGTCTTCAGCGGCTCACAAAAAGCACTAAGTGCCCCGCCGGGAATGTCTCCCATCACCCTAAGTCCGCGCGCGGAAGAAGTTCTGCGCAATCGCAAAAAGAAGGTGCAGAGCTGGTATTTCGATCTGACCACGGCGATGAACTACTGGGGCAAGGACCGCCTTTACCACCACACGCCGCCTATTTCCCTGATTTACGCGCTGCGCGAAGCCATGCGCCTCGCCATCGAAGAAGGCTTGGAAGTCCGCTGGGAACGCCATCGCGTCAATCAGCAAGCGCTGATTGCAGGCGTCGAAGCGATGGGCCTGGAACTTCTGGTAAAGAATCCCAAGGAACGGCTCGTTACCGTCACTCCAGTCATGGTTCCTGCTGGCGTTGACGACGTAAAGTATCGTAACCAGTTGCTGGACGAATTCAATATTGAGATTGCCGGCGGCATCGGCCCATTGAAAGGCAAGATCTGGCGTCTGGGCCTGATGGGTTACTGCGCCCAGCGCGCCAATGTATTATTGTTGCTGGCGGCCATGGAACATGTGCTTCATGCGCAGCGAGCGCGTGTTCCTGCAGGAGCAGGAGTGGCGGCCGCGGTTCACAGTTATACGGAAGCGGAAACTGTCGTGGGCGTGGCAAAGAGCTAAGCGCAAGGCGATTCGATTACAGGAGCGGGCGTGACCACATATCCAGTCCTAGCCAACAACGGCGCCATGAGCCAGTTCGTCGGCACGTTTGAAGTCGCTTCGAAGCTGACCGGCAAGGTTTATCAGTGCCGCTTTTCGCATATGTGGAACGGCATCGCCACCCGCCATGCGGACACGATCGACACCAAGTTTTTCGTAGACGGCGACGCACTCGTGGTCGGCCTGGCTCATACCGCGTTCATTAAGTTCCGCGCCAAGACCGGCCGCGATCTCAGCGACCGCGAAGCCAGCTTCGTCTCCGCCGAATACCTCCGCGAGCGCCTGGAAGAAGAAGACGAACGCAAACTTTATGATGTTTCCGACGAAGATGTGACGCGTCTGATCGTTCAGGTTGGCATCAAGTAAGCGAACGAAATTCTAAGAACCCTGCGGCGCCCCACTTCGATTCGGGGCGCTTTCTTTTTCGCCTTGCGAATTTAGGCCAGCGTCTCCGGCTCGGCGTGGAAACCCTCGAGCGCGGGATGGCGCAGCCCATCGCGCCGGACGAAGTGAATCACCAGCAGCATCAACAAAGCTCCACAAACCAGAATGCCGACTGCAATTTCCAGGCCCACTTGCAGGTCGCGCACGTCGGAAATTTTTCCCACGATCTTCGGCCCCAGCCCGCCCACCAGTTGCGTGAAAAACATGTACCAGCCGATGGAGGTAGAGTGCGCGCGCCGCGGCATCATGTCATGGATCACCGCGGTCACGGGACCGTGATACCAAGACATGAAGAATCCCGCGATGAATAGACCTCCCAGCACCACTCTCTTGTCGTCCGACAAAATCGCAGCCAGCAGAAAAGGAGTCGCGCACAGCAGCGCCATCCCAATGGCAATCAGTCGGCCGAAGGAGTACCGCTTCTGCAGGCGGTCAGCCGCGAATCCCCCGCAAAGCACTCCAAGAATCAGCGAAAGTAGTGTGGACGCCGAGAGCAGCACCGAAGCCTCGCGCAGGCTGAAGTCTTTGTAGCTCACCGCGAAATCTACGCCCCAGGTGAGCAGCGACACGCTGGCGAAAGTGATACAAGTGCCCGCTGCGATCATCGCCAGAAACGCCGGCACGGAAAGAATGCGCAGAATGGGCACCACGTCGGAACGCGGCCCGCGCGGCGGTTCGTCCAACCCAAACAGCGAAATTCCCGGAAGCAAGCCCAAAAATCCCAGCACAAAGAGCGCCATCTGCCAGCCGTAACGCGGGCCGATGATTCCGCCCATGGCCTGCCCAAAAACTCCACCCAGCAGCATGCCGGCCGCAAAAACGGCCTGAGCCGAGGCACGCTTCTCGTTCGGGAATGCGCCGGAGATCATGGACTGCGCGGCCGGCGCATATGCCGCCTCGCCCATTCCCACAAATGCCCGTGTAACCAGCAGGAACAGGAAGCTCGGCGCAAGTCCGCCCGCGAACGTGGCCACGCTCCAGGAAAGAATGCCGATAGCAATAACCAGTTTCCGGCTAAAGCGATCCGCGAAGAATCCGAACGAGATACTCCCGGCCGCCAGCACGATGTACAGCACCGCCTGCAGCGTACCCAGTTGATCATCCGTCGCGCCTAATGGCCCGCGCAGTAACGGAATCAGCGGCACAAACACTTGCCGTGCCCCAAAGTTGACAAAGTTGATTAAAGCAAGTACAGCAAGAAGACGGTATTGATAGGCCGAAAGCGCGTTGGGGCTCGAAGACATGCGGATTTACGGGATTCCTGTCCGTTCCGATACCTGGTGTCGTGAGAGCAAGGGGATTATATACCGGTGACCAAAACCGTTCGCGAAAGAAACCTCAGCACCAGCGATCAAGTTACAACCGTACTTTCCTATGGCGCCCTGCTGTTGTTGGGCTACCTGGTTTTCAAAATTACCTCACCGTTTCTGGTGCCGCTGGCTTGGTCGGCCGTGCTGGCGATTTTTTTCTACCCGCTGTACGAAAAACTCTTGAAGAAATTCAGGCCCACGCCCGCAGCCGCCGTCAGCGCCGTGGCGGTGACGCTCTTGCTTATCGTGCCGGCTATCGTAGTGTTATTTCTCGCCACCAAAGAGGCGATCGACGCCGGCGCCAAGGCACAAGTCGTTCTGCAGGCGCCGGACAAGGCACTGCCCACCCAGGTGCTGGACTGGCTGAAAGATCAGCTGCCTGAATCTATGCAGGATGCCGACTTGTCCGATCCGGTGAAGCGCGGCGCCGAAAGGCTCGCGGGTTATCTCGCCGCCAAACTTGGCGGATTGCTCCGCAATCTTTTCGCGTTTTTTCTCGATTTGTTTGTTCTGGTATTCGCGCTGTTTTTCATGTTCCGCGATGGCGAAGAAGTCGTGCGCGGAGTTCGCCATCTGATGCCGTTCGACGCCTCGATTCAGGAGGACATGATGCGCGAGTCTCGCGATCTGATTTTTGCGAGCGTCGCCGTGGGACTGCTTATCGCTGCGGTGCAAGGAGCGCTTGGCGGCTTGGCATTTAGCTTGGCCGGAGTTGGTACGGCCCTGTTCTGGGCAGTGCTGATCGCATTTTTCTCGTTGGTGCCCGTCGTCGGCTCGGCGTTGATCTGGGTGCCGACCGCCTTGTGGCTCGCTTTCACCGGCCATATCGGCAAAGGTTTGATCGTGGCGGTGATTTGTGGCGGAGTCGCTGGGGTCGCCGACAACATCATCCGGCCGTTGCTGCTGCGCAATCGCACGCACTTAAATGAACTTTTGTTGTTCATCAGCGTGTTGGGCGGCATTGAAGTATTCGGACTCCTGGGTTTAGTCGCCGGCCCAACGATTGTTGCGGCGGCCATGGGCGTCTTTCGCGTTTACATGGATCATCGCGACAAAGTCGAGGTTTCGCAGGCCTAGAACATTCCCGCCCTCCGTTCAGGCACCGCACTGTTCGCTATGTTACAGTACCGCCGAATATGAATGAGTCGACGAACAACGGACTGAAAACTGCAGCCCTGCCGGTCGAGAAGCTGCGCTGGCGCTGCGAGGCAGCGCGTCTACCGTTTGAAACGACGGCCCAAGCCGAATTGCGCGAAGGCCTGGTTGGACAGGACCGTGCCCTGCGCGCATTGAAGATGGGTGTCGAGCTAACCGCGCCCGGCTATAACGTTTTCGTGTGCGGTCTCGCCGGCACTAGTCGCGGCGGCACCATTTCCAAAATGATCGGTGAGCTGCGTCCTCGCACCAAGCAATCGCCGGATCGCTGCTACGTCAACAATTTCAAA
>DASSYL010000309.1:0-9623 GCA_035703315.1 Candidatus Acidiferrum sp.
ATGCAAAGCGGAAGGCTGTCGGGCGCATCGCCAGAAATTCGGCCAGTAGCACGGCGTCAAACTTAAAATTGGGCGGCAGTTGCACCAGAATTGGCCCGAGATGATTGCCTTCCTGCAGCACGCTCGCTACCTCCAGAAAACGCTTCAGCGTGCTTTCGCAATTGCGCAACCGCGTTACATGGGTAATCTTCTGGTTTGCTTTCAGCGCAAATTGAAAACCGTCCGGCACGCTTGCCGCCCAACCTTCTAACACGCTTTCTTTCGGCATCTGGTAAAACGAATAGTTGATCTCTACCGTCGAAAGCTGTGTCGCATAGAACTTGAGCATTTCCTTGTCCGGCAACTTTTCCGGATAGAAAGTCCCTTTCCACGGTTTGTAGGCGTAGCCCGAAGTTCCTACGTGCAGTTTGCCGATGTCTGGCATGTCAGTCTTCCTCGCGTATTACTTTTTTGCTTTTCCGCTTTCCACACTCGCGCTCAACCTTTCCATGACGTCCTCAAGCTTCAGTCGCTTGTCCCAGAAATCCGCCCACAGATCGCCTTTCTCTTCAACGCGTGCAATCATTGATTTGATGTTGAACTTTTCGGCGGACAAATTCGCCTTCAGCTCTCGCGGCGAAACGGGCGCCGACACCGGCGCCTGCGGGAAGGCGCGCACCACATAAGGTGCTGCCAACGGCTTTCCAGTGGCGTTCTGGTGCACGTCAATTAACACGCGCCCCTTTGGCCGCTTCGCTACCATGCGCTCGTGTGTGACTAGGTTCGGATGCTCCACGGAAATCATACGCGCCACCACTTCGGCGAAGGTGCGCAACTGCGCGTAAGCATATACCGGCTCAACCGGAACATAGAGATGGAAACCCGTTGCGCCGGAAGTTTTCAGAAATGGCGTGACGCCGATTTCTTCCAACTTCTTGTTCAGCGCCCGCGCAATCGTCAGCACCACTGAAAAATCGGTTTCGTCCGACGGGTCGAGGTCAAAGAAGAAATAGTCCGGGTGCTCGAGGTCGACCACCCGGCTGCTCCACGGATTGTGATCGATGCAGCCGAGGCTGGTGAGAAACAGCAGCGAGGCCAGATCATTGGCGACGACGTAATGAATCTCGCCGTCTTTGGCGTCAGACTCGATGGCCACCGTTTCCAGCCAGTCCGGAATTCCGTCGCGCACGTCCTTCTGGAAAAAGGATTGTCCCTTGATGCCGTCGGGATAACGGCGAAGCACGAGCGGGCGGTCGCGTAAGAACGGAAGAATGTAGTCCGCCATGCGGTAGTAGTAAGCCAGCAGTTCGCGCTTCGTATATCCCGACTCCGGCCAATACACTTTGTTCAGATTCGACCAGCGCATCCGCTTGCCGTCTATTTCCACCACCGCGCTTTCGGCCTTTCCTTTGAAGAGCTCGGATTCGATCTGCGCTCTTGCTGTCAGGACTTTTCCCACAACTTCGGGGGCTCTGACGATGTTCGGATTCGTGGCCGGCGGCGGGGCTTCCGGTTTGGGCGCGGATTCAACTTCCGTTTTCCAGGTGAGCTCAAAGGGCTGCGCATCGTTTCGTAATCCGAGGAATACCGGATGCCGCAGCCGCTTGTCCGGAGTCCATTCCGAATACTTCACGCGCGCTACAAGTTCCGGTTTCACCCAATGCTCCGGCTCGTTTGCCTCCGGGACTTTGTCGAACCAACAGGCGGCCGTTTCCCGTTCCTTCAACATTTTTCCAATCGTTTCCTGCGTCAAGCCGTCGAAGCCGGTTCCCACGTGGCCGATAAACCGCAACTTTTCTCCTTCGTATAAACCCAGCAGCAGTGCGCCAAATCGCAACCCCGGTGTGCGAGGCTCGGTCCATCCGCCGACCACCGCGTCAATTGCGGTAGTTTGCTTGATCTTCACCCAGGAATTGCTGCGCCCTTCGCCGTAGAGACTGTCCGCGCGCTTCCCGATGATCCCTTCGAGCCCGTTCGCACCGGCGAGTTCATAGAGCTCCTTGCCTTGCTCCATCTGGTGATCGGAAAAGCGCACACGCTCAGCAGGGTGCAGCAGTCGCCGCAAAAAGTCCTTCCGCTGCAGCAGTGGCACATGTCGCAGGTCGTAGCCATCGCAGTACAGCAGATCGAACAGATAGTAGGTGGCTGGCACCTGCGCTACCAGTGTCGGCGCCGGCGCCCTCACGTGCATCCGCTGTTGGAGGCGCGCGAATCCGCTGTGGCCTTTTTCGTCCAGGGCCACAATCTCGCCGTCGAGAACGGCTTCTCGAGCGCTGAACGCTTTCGGCAGCTCCGCCAGCTCGGGGTATTGCCTCGTTACGTCCATGCCGTTGCGCGATATCAGCTTGATCTTCCCGTTTTCGATTCGCGCCAGCGTGCGCACGCCGTCCCACTTAATCTCAAACAGCCAGTTCGGATCGGAAAACGGGCGGTCGACTGCCGTCGCCAGCATTAGGCCGACCTTCGCCGGCATATCCATCTTGCGCGCGCCTTCCAGTTCTTGTGCGCTCAGGACGCTCGGATCGCGGCTCGGCGGCACCTCGTCCGCAATTTCCTCGATGGTGCGGCCGGTCAGCGCCGATCCGTCGTGCGCGTCCACGTCCCAAGCCTGATCCACGTCCGCGTCTTTGTGCTTGATCATCAGCCATTCGTTTTTCTTTTCGCCGTGTTTCAGCTTCACCAGCACAAAACTTCCGCGCAGCTTTTCACCGTTCAAGTGGAATTTGATTTCGCCGCGCTCGATCTGCGTCAGGGCGTCGGCATCGCCGATTGGGCTGAAGGTGCCGCGGTCCCACACCATTACGGTGCCCGCGCCGTAATTTCCTTCAGGAATTTTTCCCTCGAATCCCGCATAGTCCAGCGGGTGATCCTCGGTCTGCACCGCGAGGCGCTTGTCTTCCGGATTCAGCGACGGCCCCTTAGGCACCGCCCATGACTTCAGCGTTCCGTCCACAGCCAGGCGAAAATCGTAGTGGAGTCGCGTCGCAGAATGCTTTTGCACTACAAACGTGTCGCCGTGTTCCCGCGAAGCCGGCTTTGCGCGTACGGACGCCTTCCAGCGAGCGTCCTCTTCTCCCGAGGTTTGCGCGCCGCCCAGGATTCGCTTTCTCGCTGGCTTGTCCTTTACCTTTGCCTGCGGCTCATCTCCGGACGGCTCCGGCGTCCGGTCAAACTTCCTCTTTCGCCGATATTCCTCGAGCTTCGCCATGCGCGCATTCTACCTTACCCATTTCAATCCTTCGCAGCGGGTAGTTCTGGTACCGGGTCGTTCGCTTTGCTTAACATTTGGTTACCTTAAGGTCCAAGTTTCTTGATTCTACGCTGGTTGCTGATTACGCTTGTAAGTCCTGGAAAATCTCAGAGCGCTTCGAGCAAGGAGCAGCGTCATGGCTTCGACAGTTTGGAAGGGGCACCTCACCTTCGGGCTCATCTCCATCCCCATTCGTCTTTTTTCCGCGGCGCGCGGCGAACGCATCAGCTTCAACCAGCTCCACTCCGTCTGCCATTCGCGGGTAAAACAGCCGCTGTTTTGCCCCACTTGCAACCGCATGGTCGAGCGCTCGGAAATAGTGAAGGGATACGAATACGAAAAGGACCAATACGTCCTGTTCAGCGAAGAAGAGCTGGACAAAATCGAGCCCGTTTCGGCTCATACCATGGAGATTCTCGAATTTGTCCGCGCCGATGAAGTGGATCCGCTCTATCTCGACGCTTCCTACTATGTGAATCCCGAAGAAGCCGGCCTGAAGGCGTATCAGCTGCTGATGAAGGCCATGACTGATTCGGGTTACGCCGCGATTGCGAAGCTGACCATGCACCAGCGCGAACACATCGTCATTATTCGTCCGGGCAACAAGGGCCTGACGCTGCACACCATGTATTACACGAATGAAGTGCGCGCCGCCGAAGCTCTGCCTTCCGGGAAGATCGATCTAAAGGAAGCCGAAAAGAAACTCGCCCAGCAACTGATTGAAAGCCTGGCCGCTCCGTTCGAACCGGCCAAGTATCACGACGAGTTTCAGACCAACGTGCGCGCCATGATTGACGCCAAACTCAAGGGCCAGGAAATCACCGCGGTTGCGCAGCCGCAACTCGCTCCCGTCATCGATTTGATGGAAGCCCTGAAAAAGAGCATTGCGGAAAAACAGACAACAGCGCAAGCTACGGCTGCGAAGAAGCCACCAGCCCGCGCCGTTCCGGAGTTGGTGCCGGCACAGAAGAAGAGCAAGAAGCAGCAAGCAGGTTAAAATAATCGTTCCATGGGAACGACCGACCGATACAGCCGCGGCGACGTACAGCGCATCCTGGA
This sequence comes from Candidatus Acidiferrum sp., assembly GCA_035703315.1. Taxonomy (GTDB): domain Bacteria; phylum Acidobacteriota; class Terriglobia; order Acidiferrales; family UBA7541; genus Acidiferrum. The sequence continues at coordinate 4,289 of DASSYL010000309.1, forward strand.
TGTGACGGAAAAGCAGCTCGATTATTGGGAGCGCTTGCGGATTGTTTCGCCCAAAAAAGGCCGCGGCGAAAAATTTTACGACTTCCGTGATCTGATCGGCCTGCGCACCGCCAAACAGCTGATCGCCGCCGGTGTTCCCGCCAACCGCCTCCGCCGCTCGCTGGACGCATTGCAGCAAAAACTTTCGCAAATCGAGTCGCCGCTTGCGGAGCTGCGCGTCGTCTCCGACGGCCGCGACGTCATTGTCGAACGCGACGGCGCACGCCTCGAACCGCTATCCGGCCAGTTTGTGCTGAATTTTGAAACGCGCGAACTCGACAACAAAGTTCACAAAATGCCGGAGCGCACGGTTGACGAATGGCTTGCTGTCGCGCGCACCTACGAAGCCGACCGGCAGACGTGGGATGACGCCCTTCATGCCTATGAGCAGGCCTTGCGAATTGATCCGCGCCGCGTGGAAGCCGTAATCAACTCCGGCACGTTGCATTACGAACAGGAAGACCTGGCGGCTGCCGCCGAGTGTTTCCTGAAAGCCGTGGAACTGCAGCCGACCGACGCGCTGGCGCAGTTCAATCTCGGCAGCGTGCTTGATGAATCGGGCCGCCTGGAAGACGCGCGCCACCATCTGCGCCAGGCGGTTTCGCTGAATCCGGATTATTCGGACGCGCACTACAATCTGGCATTTGTCTGCGAAAAGTTGGGTGCGTTCGATGAAGCACGCCGTCACTGGCGGCGTTACGTTGAACTCGATCCCACCAGCCCCTGGTGCGAATACGCGCGCCAGCGCTTGGGTCAAAACTCCGCTCACGCTTGAATGCAAAGTTATTTGGTGCGCTTTGCGGCACGCACACTGTCGCTTACGGATCGGCAAGTGTCGACGACTTCGTGTTTCCGGCCTTCGCGCAGCGCCGCGGCATCGATCAGATCGCTGCCCATTCCAACGGCAAATGCTCCCGCTGCGAAAAATTCTGCTAGGTTTGCCGGATTCACGCCGCCCGTTGGAATGAAATGAAGATCCGGAAACGGCCCGCGCAAGGCCTTGATGTATTTAGCTCCGCCCACGCTGCCGCACGGAAAAATCTTGATGGCCTTTGCTCCGGCATCCGCAGCGGCCATGACTTCGCTGGGAGTTAGCGCGCCCGGAATGGCGAGAACCCCCAGCGTGCGCCCAACTTCCAACACGGGCACCGAAAGTCCGGGGCTCACGAGAAAGCTCGCGCCGGCGTCGAGACATTCCCTTGCTTGATGGACGTTGCACACGGTGCCCGCGCCAACGACGACGCGGTCGCCGTAACGCGCAGCCAACTGCCGAATCATGGAGACGGCATTCGGCACGGTCATGGTGATTTCGACGATCGGAATGCCGCCGGCTTCGATGGCTTCGACCGCATCCGCCGCGTGCTGCGAACTGCTCGCGCGAACGACCGGAACAATGCCGATTTCTTCAATTCGGTTAAGGATTTGCTCTGGCGTCATAAAAGTTCATTCGCATTCATCAGAAATTGCGGGAATCAGCGGGCGATGCGGGCCGATTGTCCCCTCATCACATGCAAAACATCCTGCACCGTCGCCATAGATGTATCGCCAGGGGTGGTCATAGCCAGGGCTCCATGCGCTGCTCCGCATTCAAGTGACCATTGGACATTCTGGCCTGTGAGAAGCCCATACAGCAAACCGGAGGCGAAGGAATCGCCGCCGCCTACGCGATCATAAATTTCTAGGTCATTTCTAGCTGCGACCTCGTAGAACTTTCCTTCGCCATCGCAGGCGATGGCACCCCAATCATTTCGGTTGGCCGTGTGCGCGCTGCGGAGCGTCACTGCGATCAGCGAAACGTCGGGAAATTCCTTGCGCACGGCGTCCATCATGATCCGGAATCCGGCGGTGTCGAGTTTGCTCAGGTTTTCATCCACGCCAGGAACAGAAAATCCCAGCGCCACGGAAAAATCCTCTTCATTGCCGATCAGTACGTCTACTAACGATGCGAGCGAACGATTCACTTCCTGTGCTTTGGATTTTCCGCCGATGGATTGCCAAAGTGAAGGCCGGTAGTTCAAGTCATACGAGATGCCGGAGCCGGCTGCTTTGGCCGCTTCCATCGCTTCACGCGCCACGAGCGGCGTCGTTTCCGAAAGCGCACAAAAAATTCCGCCGGTGTGAAACCAACGGGCGCCTTCGCGAGCGAAAATCCCATTCCAGTCCACGTCGCCGGGCTTTAGCTGTGAAACGGCTGTGTGGCCGCGGTCGGAACAGCCTGCCGCCGCACGCACTCCGAATCCGCGCTCGGTAAAGTTTAGGCCGTTGCGAACGCTTCGACCCACTCCGTCGTACTTCACCCACTTCACGCGATCCAGATCAACGCCGCCTTGCAGCATCAGATCTTCGACCAGGCGTCCGACAGAGTTATCAGCAAGTGCTGTCACGACGGCGGTCTTCATGCCGAACGTCTTGCGCAAACCACGCGCAACGTTATATTCACCGCCGCCTTCCCATACGCGAAATTGCCGTGTGGTGTTCACGCGCATGTCGCCTGGGTCGAGCCGGAGCATCACTTCACCTAGGCTGACCAGGTCCCAGCGGCATCCTTCTTTTGCGCGAACCTTCATGCGGATTCCTTCTGCTCGGCCAAGGGATTCGAATGGGCCGAGTTGAACGAAGGCGACAGGTTAGCGCGAGGGTCCACGAAAAGCCAAGCGAAGGCGCCCAGAGCGGCGACTGCGGCGGCAACCCGGAAGCCGGAGTTCCACCCGAATTGCGCAGCCAGAAAGGGGGTCAGCGAAACGGTGATCATTCCGCCGATCTGGTTGGCCATGTTCATGAAGCCGGAAAGCCCGCCGGCGGATTTTCCGCCGAGGTCCGCGGACACCGCCCAGAATGCACTTTGCGAAAGATAGAGCGACCCGGCGCCTCCAGCCAGAACGAAGCTGGCTACACGTGGATCCTGCGCCGCCGATCCGAAGATGATGAAGATCGAGGTCAGCGCAAAACCCAGAATGGCGATACTGCAGCGCCCCATTCGCGGGCCGAGATGCTTTACAAGTGCATCACTTACAGCACCGCCGAGCGGACTGCAAATGGCCATCGCCAAAAAGGGCAGCGTCGCGTAAAGCGAGCTAGCTTTCAAATCCAGGCCGCGAACTCGCGCCAGGTAAAGGTAAAACCAGCTGAAGAAAACCCACGCCACGTAGCCAAAGCAAAAGTAGGCCAAAGAAAGCATCCACACCGTTGGACTGGAGAGAATTGTGAACCAGGAAAGGCGAGCAGACTTTGTCGCCGCAGTAGGCTTTGGGATACCTTGCTGAATGGTGGCCAATTCGTTCGGCGCGACGGCTGGGTGGCCTTCTGGCGTATCGCGTGCAATCAAGAACCAGATCGCGCCTGCGGCCAGACCGATCAAAGCGCTGAGCAAAAACGACGAGCGCCAGCCGTAACGAAGCATGATGCTTGAAATCAGGGGCGGTGTTATGCCCGCGCCGACTCCAACTCCCGCGAAGATGATTCCGTTGGCGACGCCGCGTTCGTGCGAGGGAATCCAGCGCGCCACAAATTGATTGGATGCTGGATACATAATGGCCTCGCCCGCGCCCAACAGAAAGCGAACGCCAATCAGCGCCAGCACAGCGTTGCCGATGTTGTGTGAGATCCCTGCCGTCAACGCGCTGAAGACTCCCCACCAGACCACTCCCAGGGTGAGTACCCGCCGCGGGCCAAAACGATCAGCTAGCCAGCCAGCAGGCGTCTGGAAGAGCGCATAGCCGAACAAAAATGCGCTAAACACAAAACCGAGCCGGACGTTACTGATGCCAAATTCTTCAGTGAGTTTTGCGCCAGCGATAGAAAGATTGACGCGATCCAGATAAGCGACGGCGCTGAGCACGAAGAGCCAAAACACTAAGCCCCAACGGACATAACTAGTCCGCGCGGGCGTTGTATGGTCAGCCGTAACAGGCACGACTACTCCTTCGCGATTGAAGAAATGTAAGCGACAACTCGCCTGTCAGTCTGCGAAAGAAGGCGCCGGTCTCGGGCATCAGGCTGCGTGAGACCTGAAGAGATCGACGAGCCGCGTAGCGATGATTTTTTCCTCACCGGGCTTCAGCATGAACGAATTCATGCCAATCCCGTTCTCCGACGACTCGATCACGATGGATGGCTTGCCTTTGCGCATCGCCATCGAAGCCTCATGCGGCGCCAGCGAAATCTTGCGCGGGTCCCAGAAAATATTCATATGCGGCACATGATTGGCGACATCCGGCACATGGTACGACGTGGTGACGCCAGCAACGCGGGTGACCTCGCCGGAAATGGCATCGAGCCGCCGCCACCATTCCTTTTCCAGCGCGGTGTGGTCTTCATTCAAGTAAACCTCCAGCGCCTTAATCATGCCGACGATTTCTTCTTTGCCGACCTTTTGGCTGCGGCCAATGGTGTCTTCGTGCGGACTGTTGTTGAGCAGCGCGTTGGCGATGTATTCCTTTTTGCCGATCAGCAACCCCGCGCACTGCGGCCCGCGTATCGCCTTGCCGCCGCTGAACGCAATCAGGTCATAGCCCATCTTTACGAAGTTCCACAGATTCGAAACCGGCGGCGTGTCAGCCGCAGCGTCGATGAACGCGGGAATACTGCTTTCGTGCGCCAGCTTCACCCATTCATCGACCTTGATTTGGCCAGCAGTATTGGCGAAATTGGAGAAATGCATCATTGCTGTCTGCGGATTGATGGCCTTTTTCAGATCCTCGCGCGATTCGACCACCACCAGCTTGGCTCCAGTAGAGCGCAGTTGATGATCGAAAGGGTTGCGGTGGGATTTTTGGATGATCACTTCCGTCTTCATGCCCGTCAGGTCGGGAATCTGCTCAATAAATTTGGGATTGTTACCCGTGAGAATCCCTGCCAGTCCGGACTGCATCCCCGCTGCCGCGCCGCAGGTGACAATCGCGTCGTACTCCGCGGGCAGCTTCAGCAGTTCGCAAATACGCTTTCCTGCCGCCACCTCGAGCTCGACGATGGGAACGAAATGTTGACCGGCTAACGCCATGACCGCCTCCACTTCGGGATGAGGCAACGAGCCGCCGAGATAAGTCATCGTTCCCTGCGCGTTGATCACTGTCGTAAGTCCCAGTTCTTCATACACATTGCCGGTTGCACCGAAGCCAGTGAGTTTTTCAGGAACGCCGCCGGCACTAGGTCCCACGCCGGCGTCGGAGAATCCAAACATCTCGCGCGCGTTGAATAACGTCCCGGCAAGTACGCCCGCGCCGCCCAGAAACGTCCTTCGGTTCCAAAGTGTTTTCAAATCCATGACGCTGGTCATCCCTTCTTGACGACCGCGGCG
>DASSYL010000356.1:0-5979 GCA_035703315.1 Candidatus Acidiferrum sp.
CGCGGAACGCCGATGCCGACCCAGACGAGCTCCAGGCCATTATCGACGGGGCCGTTCGTGAGGCCCGCGCCGAACGGCGCACGAAAAGAAAGGCTACCAAGGCCTGATGCACGCGGTGCTCGATACCAATATCCTGGTGTCAGCCCTCATCGCTCCGGGTGGGAACCCTGCGGCAATCTATAACGCATGGGAACAGGGCAAATTCACTCGCTAACCTGCACAGAGCATCTTGACGAGGTGCGCGCCACGTTGCAAAAACCCCGAGTGGCCAATCTCATCAAGCCTTATAAGGCAGGTCGACTGGTCAATCAGATCAAAGAGCTCGCCGAGAGCGTCGGCCAGCTGCCGCGACTGAGACGTTCACCTGCCCCGGGCGACAACTACTTGCTGGCCCTGACGGAAGCGGGCAAGGCAGATTTTCTTGTGACCGGCGACAAGAGCGGCTTGCTGGTGCTCGCTCGTCACAAGTCCGCGCGGATCGTAACCGCGCGCGACTTCGCCGCCATCTTCGTAGCAGACGCCCCATGATCCTCCCTGACTAAGGGGAAAATTCCGGGACCTTCCGCATGCGGAGCCACATGTTCACCCTTCATCCCACAACCAAAATCTTTCGACAAAGCTTTTGTTTTCAAAACATTATCGCAAAGGAAGTACTGGCAAAAGATAACTCTGCTGGCTTGGGCGCAGCGGAATGACGAGTTTCGTCATTAACTAGCGTTCGCCTATCAGATAGCGGCAGCCGCGCGGGCCCATCCGAGCAGAGTGCATGGTTCCCGCGGGAACATCGCAGCGGTCGCCGGTGCGATAGGTTTTCGGTTTCCCATCCAGGATTAGGGTCATTTCACCGCTCAGTATGAGGTGAGCGGTTTCTTCGGCGTGCTGGTGATCCGGATAGAAGGTGTTGGGGCCGTCCTGCCACACGAAGGTGTGGCGAAATCCCTCGTTTTGCAGGCCTACAGCAAGTTCCTTTTCGTCCATAGCAAACATCCGTGGCAATTACCCACTTGAAATAGGATACGCCGCGACGGCATCTGGTTTCCTCACAACTCGATGAATTCTTTGCGACGGAAGAATTTATCGTTTGTAAAAACAGCGACGCCCTCTTCGCTTCCGTTTCTGGCAACGGAAGGAAAAGGGCGCACTGTCTTCAGGAGAGAAGATCGTGATTTACGGGCCTACAATCCGGGTCCGCCGGGAGCGTCCGAAGGCGGCGCGGGAGGCTCGCCACCGGTCCGCATATGGCCGCGCTTGAGGAATATTCCCTTGGCCGGACCTTCCTTGACGGTATAGTCGGACGGAATGGTGAAAAGATTCGCACTCGGAGCGTTGCGCTGAATGTTCGTGACCGAATAGACGGTCTGGCCAAACATGGGGTCGATGCGCTTGCTCTGCACAATCATCTGCAGGTCGGGCGAGTACCATTCTTCTTTCACGATGGTAAGAGCCTTGTCGTTGCCGATCTGTCCAACGGGGATGGTGCGGGTGTAGCGAGTGCCCTCAGCGTTCACGCCGTTAATGGTTTGCGTTCCGAGCGATTCTTTTTTCACGTTGGTGTCGTTTTCAGGGCTGAATTTTTCGTACTTCACCACACCGCCGGGGCCCGCCTCAAATCTGACGTCGCCTCCCATACCAGCTCCAGCCCCTGGCGGAAACTTGCCAGGCCCCGGGCCGCGTTTGTGCGCGGGAAGTTTGAACGCAACCTTTTGATCAGGATCGAGATCATAGGCGGTTGCGGCAACCGGATCCGAGATCAGGATTACCGTGTGCGGCTTGCCGCTGGCGGCGAGAGGGCCGATAGCGGGAAGGGTCGACTCCTTGCGGAAGCGGCCTTCGGCATCGCGATAGAGATTGCTTTGGAACTTGTGCGTGATGGTGGTGCCGTCGGCAAGAGTCTGTTTGGTTTCAGCGACGGAAACGGCGCTAAACGGCGCGCCTTTCACAACTTTTCCGCCATGAACGCCGCCAAAACCCAGCAGTTCGACTTCGCCGCCGAAGGCGACGGTGGTCGGCCCCATTTCGGGCATGCCGGATTGAACCATGACCATCGCACCCTCCGGCCCTGGCCCCTGTTGCGCTTGAACCTGAGCGCAAAGAGCGAGCGACAGAGCGCCGGTCAGGCCAATCACCCAACGTGAAGCTGGTTTCATACGTTGATTTCTCCTCTTCTCTCCCTATTTCCAACGAATCACTGCAAACCCCTCATTGAAGCGTGGCGCCCATCTGCGATTCATCATGGAGTCTAACGGCCTGAGGCACGCCGTCCTCTCCAATCAGAAAATCAACCTGTACCCACTCGGAGGCGCGATCCTGAGAAACTGGCAAACCGAAGCGTCCTAATGCACCGCGCTGCATACGCACCTGAAGGATTTCCTGAGCTTCATACGGGCTGGGCATGCTGGCGGGCAAGCGGGTGAAAGCGCCGCTGTCCGAATCGGAAGCAAGCAACATGGAATTGCCGGGCACAGACTCTAAGTTATTGGAGGTAGAAACCGCCTTGTTTGCTAGACCGCTAGAGGCGGCATCGCGCCAATGCAGCCAGCCGATGGCAGCGACCAACACAGCGGCAGCGGCAAGCGCCCAAGTGGCGACAACGATCGTGGTGCGGGGAAGGCGAGCCGCGCGCCGCGTACGCAATTCCTGCTTCAGGCGCATCTCCACACGGGCCGGCGCAGACTCGAGACGCGTATTTTCGTGCAACAGCTGAAGATCCTGCTTCAACTCACGCCAGGCCTCGAGCAAGCCAAAACAACGCGCGCAACTTGCCGCATGTTCGGCAGCGGCCACGGCTTCCGCTGGCTGGGCATCGGGCCGATCCATGTCCAGGCCCAAAAGTTCGAATTCTTCACAGCTCATCATTCTTCGCATACTTCCATTCGCATACTTCCTTCGCATACTTCCTCTTAAGTTCCCTTCCAGCGAATCCTATTTCGCACCGGCGCTGGCGCGGCGGGGAGCGTCGCGCAACAGTTCAAGCCTGGCCAGCAACAGTGCGCGACCGCGGTGCAGGCGCGAGCGAATCGTACCCACCGGGCAGCCGCAGGCCTGCGCTGCCTGTTCGTAGCTCATTTCTTCGAGCTCGCAGAGGACGACGGCCTCGCGAAATTCGGCCGGGAGACCGAGGACTGCTTCCCGGACCTGCTCGATGCGTTCGCTTTTTTCGGCAATCATCATCGGGGTGAGGGGATCTTCTGGTTCTCTCCAAACTGTTCCATTTGCATTGATCGCGTCCAGCGAATCCTCGCGCGGCAACCGTTCGAGATGTTTCATCACGCGGTTGCGCGTAACACCAAAGAGAAATGCTCCCAACTCGCCGCGATCCGGCTGAAACTTTTGCGGCTCCCGGATCAGTAGCAGGAAAACTTCCTGCACAACTTCTTCCGCCGCCCAGGGCGAACCAGTCATGCGCAGGGCATAGCGGTAAAGCGGGGCTTGATGTTTCTGGTAGAGAGCGAGGAATGCCTGTTCGTCTCCACGCACCGCCCGCTTGAGCAGCGCCGGCTCTTTCTCGTCCACGATTTTCATCACTCGGGTTAGACGCCTCGCCGCTCTCTTATGGGTATTCCGGCGCGGCCGGAAAAAAGTTCCCGGCTGGCGCGGAGGAGAGCGAACATGCGGCGAATCCAGGACTACGGTTGCGGCGGGCGAAACATCTTGGCAGCGATCCGGGTGACGAGACGGCGAGGGACTAGGCGCTCGCCATGGGCGCCAAGATAGTTGCCAAGACCCGAGATTACGTAGCTCTTGCCGACCGCCAAAGCTTTCAGACCATTGCGGGCGACGGTTGCGGCGGATTGCTCGCGGCCCTTTGAGTGGGCGGGGTGGCCGGCGATTTTGTGAAACTCCGACGTTGTGGTCCCGGGGCAGAGAGCGCAGACGCGGATACCATGGGGCTTCAGCTCCTCGGCCAGACCTTCGGCGAGGTAAAGGTCGAAGACTTTGGTGGCAGCGTAAGTCGAAATGTAGGGTACGGCTTGAAAGGCGGCGGTCGAAGCTACGATCAAGATATCGCCCGAGCGGCGAGCGACCATTCCGGGCACGAAAAGACGGGTCAGATGGAGGACTGCAGTGCAGTTGACTTGGACCATCTGCAACAAGCGGTCGGTTTCGGCCGAGTGGAATTCGCCATATTGGCCGAAACCGGCGTTATTCACCAGCAAGTCGATGGTGAGGGCTTTTTCCTGGGTGAACCGGAAAATGGCTTGCGGGACAGCGGGTTGAGCCAGGTCGGCAACAAAAATCTCTGACTGGATTCTGTGGGCTGCGGAAAGGGACTGTGCGATCGAGCGCAGGCGATCTTCTCTGCGGGCGGTGAGAACAAGGTTCGTGCCGCCCTTGGCCAATTCTTCAGCCAGCGCCTTGCCAATGCCTGCGCTGGCACCGGTCACCAGCGCCCACTTCCCTTTCCATTGCGCGTTCATCGGATTCCTTTGTGGATTCTTAGGATGGAATTTGGTCGTCGCGTGACGGCCCTTGGGCCGGCGTTCGCAGGGGATCTTCCGCTTTCGGCGGTTTGGGCGGATCGGGCCTGCCGAGAACCGTGTCTTTGATGCGCGTGCCTTCGTGCTTGATGCGATCCATGAGCCGACGCGCCCAGACAAATTCGGCGGCCAGCAAGCCGAGACCCAGCAGGATTACTACCCATCCAGGGCCGGGAGTCACCAGCATGACCACGCCCGCCAGCAATAAAGTGAATCCAGCGACGACACGGAAGATTCGCCGGACCTGTTCAACTGTTCGAAGGATCATGCGTGCGCCAATCCCGCGGCAGTTTTGAAGATGGCAGACAACGGGGCGCGAAGCAAGCGCACCGCGAAGAGGATTGCTTCCGGAGAGAAGCGGAACTATGATGCGCGCAATATCCCTTCCAACGGGCGGTCTATCGGGAGGTAACTATGCGACTTTACCGGAAACAGATTTTTTTGATCGTTGCGTTGTGTTTCTCGGGCAGCGGTTCATTCGCACAACAAATCGGGAAATACGTGCCGATCAATGCGGGCTCAGACGCGGATCGTGCCATGACCGAGATCAATGCGGCAACCGACCCGGCGCAGAAATTGGCGCTGATTGACAAATTTGCGGCGCAGCTTGGCCAGGGCGACATGGCGTTGGTCGCCAACGAAACTTACGTGAACTACTACATCGCGCAAAAACAATACGATAAGGCATTTGAGTATGGCGACAAATTGTTTGCACTCGACGCGGGAAATTTCAACAACGCGGTGAACATGGTCCGCGCAGCGTCGGAAAAAGGAGATGCCCAGAAGTTGTTGGGTTATGGCGAGAAGGCGCAGAGCATCTTTACGGCATACAAAGCGGCGCCGGCGCCGGAGGGCGTGGCTGCGGAACGCTGGGAGCAAGACAAAGCGCGCGCTCTTGAAAGCAACAAGGACAACTATAACTTCGTGCAGCAGGCGGTGTACGGCGGCGTTTACCAGGAGAAGGACGCGGGGAAGCGCGCTGAGGGACTGATACGGTTCGCGAAGATCTTTCCGGATTCACCGTATGCGAGTCAGGCGATGGGAGTCGCGGCCAGTTCTTATCAACAGGCGCAGAACACCCCGAAAATGCTGGAAGTTGCGAACGCGATTCTGGCAAAAGACCCCAACAACATGGGAATGTTGCTGTTGGTCTCGGACTATTACGGTGAAAAGGGCGAGCAACTCGACAAAGCCGAGAGCTATGCGCAGAAGGCCGCGACGCTGGCCGACAAAGCTCCGCGGCCACAAGATATGCCCGAGGACCAATTCAAACAGCAAACCGCGCTGCAGAAGGGCTTGGCGCTGAGCACGCTGGGGCAGGTAAATCTGCAGAAGAAGAACAATGCGGGCGCGGTGCAAAACTTTCAGGCTGCGTCGCCGTTGCTGAAGGCAAACGATACCAGCTATGCCCGCAATCAATACCGGCTGGGTTTTGCACTGCTGAATTTGAAGAAGATTGCCGAAGCCAAGGCGGCTTTCTCAGAAGCCGCCTCGGTGAACA
>DASSYL010000387.1:0-6183 GCA_035703315.1 Candidatus Acidiferrum sp.
CATGCCTGCAAATGGGGGCGCCGCGCGCCTGCTGACTTACGATCGCTCCGCGATCATGGGCCCGCCAGCCTGGTCGCGCGACGGACAATACGTCATTTTTGCGTCCACACGCGAAGGCGACCCGACGTTGTGGCGGATCCCGGCCGCAGGCGGCACTGCGACTCGGATGGAAAGCGCGAGCACAGGCATATGGCACCCCAGCTTGGCGCGCCACGTCGAAAAGATGACGGCGCAAAAAATTGTCGGCTCGTCCGGGATTTACAGCGCCGCCCGGGTGGAAGGCACGGATAAATGGACGCAGTCGATCGTAACTTCGAACAACGGAAGGAACGAAGGACCGACATTCTCGCCCGACAGCAAGAGAATGGCCTTCATGTCCGACCGCTCAGGCAGCCTGGAAATTTGGGTGAGCAACCGCGATGGCTCAGCGGCCACGCAACTTACCAGCATGCACGGCAGCGGCACGCCGCGTTGGTCACCCGACGGATTGTGGATTGTCTTCGACACCACCGGAAATGGGCCGCACTCGCTGTGGGTAGTTTCCGCCCTCGGCGGAACGCCGCGGATGCTCGCCAAGGATCAGTTCGACAATGTGGTGGGCAGCTGGTCGCATGACGGCCAGTGGATTTATTTCAGCTCGAATCGGACGGGCCGCGATGAAGTCTGGAAAATTCCGCCCGCGGGCGGCCACGCGAAGCAAGTCACCATGTAGGGCGGCTTCGCAGCGCTTGAATCGCCTGACGGCGCGACGCTTTATTACGCCAAGAACCGCTATGACAATACGGAGCTCTGGAAGATGCCGACGGCCGGCGGAGCGGAAGGGCGTGTAGCCGGAATTCCGCCACTGAGGTCGTGGGCCGCTTGGGGAGTGACGGAGCGCGGGATTTTCTACTGTCCTTCGGAAGGCGCGAATTCAGCGGCTTCCATCGATTTCTACGATTTCGAAACACGATTGAGCCGGCAGATCACATTACTCAGCCGAACTCCATTTTGGTTATCCGCATCGGCTGACGGTAAAGAAGTGCTGTTCAATCAGGCGGAGCAGGATGAAAGCACAATTGTGCTGGTGAGGGCGAAATAGCCTTCTCATTTGTCTTCTTATTTCATCAGTGTTCCGATAAGGCCGCGTCATACAGCTTGCCTGCCACACAACGCTGTTCGTTGCCACTCGAACCAGTTGCTCAGTCGATTCCATGAATGCGGAGATTCACCAGCTGGTCGACCGTAAGGTTTTTCATGCCGCGCGCTTGCATATCGGAAATAAACTCCGGCGAAACACCGTGAATGCGCATGGCAACGAGCTGGTCGGGCTCCGGATGCTTGTAGCCTAGCGTCGCGAGCTTTTCGATGAACTCTGGCGACACGCCGTGAATCCGGAAAGCGATTAGCTTCTGCAAATCAATGTGATCGTAGCCGTCGGTCTTTAGCTGCTGCATGTATTCGGGCGAGACGCCGTGGATGCGCATGGCGACAAGCGTGTCTTCATCGGGCTGGTAGCCGGATTTTTGAAGGTAGGCGACCATTTCCGGCGAAACGCCGTGGATGCGGAACGCTACAAGCTTGTCGGCATCGTTCGCGGCAATGCCTGATTTGCGGAGGTCGTCTATGAAGTTTTGGGTGACGTTGAAAATGCGAAAAGCAATGAGCTTGTCGGCGTCGAGGCCCTTAAGATTGCGCGCCTTCATTTCTTTGGCGTACGCCAGCGAAACGTCGAAAATGGCCATGGCAAATTGCTTCTCGTCGTCAATGCCGCTGAAGCCGAGACTGCTCATCTGCGACGGGTATTGCGGATCGGCGTTGAAATGGAAGACGCCCGCGCCTTCGCCGTTGTTCAGGTATCCTTCGCAATTGAATTTGCCGGCGTCGCGCGCGATGACGAACTTGACGTCCTGCTTGCCGGATTTCGAAAAGTCGACGCCCTTGAAATCGCTTACCGGCCAATCGGACTGGTGATTCGAATTGTTGTGTTTGTTGTGATAGATGAGCCCGAAAGAGACCTTGCCGGACTCTTCGGAACGTGCAATGGTCCAGCTTCCTGTGCGCGTTTCGGCCGCGCGTGAGATAAGCGCGAGCACCAGCGTGCAGGCAACCAGGATGTAGGAGACGAGTGCGTGACGGCGATTCATAGTGGCGATGTCCTCCATTTTTCGTACCTCTAAAGCGAACTTCGAAAACCCCAGATACTTCGGACACACGAAGAGCGCAGCGCGCAAACGGCACGGTTCACGCGCGATAGTCACCGGGAACGAACTGTGATTACTCCAGAACGCCAGCGTTTTTCAGCTGGATCAGTTTACCCAAATCGAGATTCTTGAAGCCGTGGCTCTTTGCCAGTTCGATGAACTGCGGCGTAATGCCTTGCACCTTCGCGCCGACAATTTCATCCACGTCAGGCTTGAATCCGGCGGCTTGCAATCCCTTGACGTAGTCCGCGGTTACGCCTTGCACTTTGAGCGCGATCCATTCGTCCTTATCGGGGTTGATTCCTGTGGAGCGAATGCCACGCACGTAGTCCGCGTTGATGCCTTGAACCTTCATACCGATCAGATCGTCCACGTCGGGCTTGATACCAAGGTCGTTCAACGCCTTCACGTATTCCGGACCGATCCCTTGGACCTTCATCGCAACAACCTGGTCCGCGTCGGCCTGGAATCCGAGCTTCCTCATTTGATCGACGTATTCGGGAGTAATTCCCTGCACCTTCATTGCGATGATTTGGTCGCCGTCGGGTTGGAAACCGAGCTTCCTCATCTGGTCGACATATTCCGGTGTGATGCCCTGGACTTTCATGGCAACGAGTTGGTCAGAGTCGGAATTGAATCCGAGCTTGTGGATCTGCTCCACATACTCTGGGGTGATGCCTTGCACTTTCATCCCGATCAGCGAATCGATGTCGCTGTTCAGCTTCATGGCGCGAATCTGGCGGATGTAGTCGGGAGTGATTCCCTGCACCTTCATCGCAACCAATTCGTCGGCGGAGGGCTTGAGGCCTTCGGCCCGAATCTCGTGAATGTATTGCGGAGTGATTCCCTGCACTTTCATGGCGATCAAGTCGTCTGCCGATAGATTGTCAAAGCCTTCGGCCTTCATGCCGTCAATGTAGGACTGCTTCGGCGACGGCGTTTGTTCGGGTTGTGCCGCTTGCGCCGGAGAGGGCTTCTGTGCGGGCTTGGCCTGGGGCGCCGGGCGAGGCGCTGTGATGGTGATGACTGGCTCACCGGAGGAGATTTCAACAGCCGGTGTTTGGAACGCGAATAAAGTCCGCGCGGAAACCGGGCGAACGATGCCGAACAGCGCGTTGCCCGCGATCAAAGCAGTGGCGATGCACAGAACACCGAACGCGACGCCGGCATTGCGCAGGCTGCTTCCCTTTTCGCCGAGGCCGAGCAGGCGAGCTACGCGTAATGCGAGCGGCCCCCGATTGGCGGCCATGGCAAAGGATGGCGCAACCCGCCATTCTTCCATCAAGGCCAGGGCGCGAGCGTATTCGGCGGGATTGCCGCAAACGGAAAGCGCGACGTCGTCGCAGCAATTTTCGCGTTCAACGCGAATCCGCTTGCTGAGCCACCACACGGCCGGATGGTAGAAGAGCAAAGTTTCAACCGCGACTTGGAAAAGATTGACGAAGGCGTCGAAACGGCGGATGTGCGCCAATTCGTGCGCGACCACAGCACGAAGCTGCGCTTCGCTCAGGCCGGTCAGCGCTGTGACGGGAAGAAAGACGACCGGACGGAACCAGCCGAGGACGGCGGGCGCGTCCAAATGGAGTGACTCGCAATAACGCACGGCTCGCGTGATGCCGAGCCGCTGCTGCAGATCGCGGCAAAACAAAAGAAGTTCGGTAGCGACCGGGGCAGAGTCGCGGCGGCGCAAACGGGCGACGAGGAAAAAACCGCCGGCGGTGCGCAGGCTGAAGAGCAGCACGCCCGCAAACCAGACAGCGACCAGCCAGTTCATGGCCGTGACGCTGAGTGGAACCGTGGGCTCGGCCGGGGGGACCAGCATAGCGGGGTGCGCACTTATTTTCGCGACCGTTTCGAGCGCCACAGCGAGCGCGAGATCGGGAGTACCTGCCGGCGCAGAGTCGGAATGGTCGAGGACCAGGAAGGTAGCCACGGGCGCGGCAAGCATCAGACACAGCGCCGCGACTCCAATGGCGTAACGCACTGACGCTTTTCGCGCCAACGCGATGGCGCCGGCCGCCAATGCAGCAATTGCTGCGCCCTGCCAGACGAAATGCGAAAGGGCGAGACCCAGATTGCGGAGAACGTCGGGAGCAAGCCACTGAGAGATGGCGTTCATCACAGATTCCTTTCGTGTTCGTCGAGCAGACTGCGAAGCTCTTCAATCTCTTGCCGGGTGCTGCGCTGGGCAGCCAGGGCATGCAGCATCAGGTCGCGTGCGGAGCCGTCAAATACGCGCTCGAGCATGTCTGCGGCGAACTGGCGCTTAGTCTTTTCGGCGGGCTGCTGCGCTTCATAGACGTGAGCGCGCTGGTTTTCGTCACGGCGGACAAGCCCCTTGGTGGTCATGATCTGCATGAGTTTCAGGACGGTGGTGTAGCCGAGAGCCTTTTCTTCCTGAAGTGCATCATGCACGTCGCGGACTGTCGAAGGCCCGCGTTCCCAAAGTACTTGCAAGATCTGCAGCTCGGCTGCGGTCGGTTTTTGTGGCGAGGCGTCTTTCATGAACGGCACCATACTACGAACAATTTCGTAATGTCAACGAAAATCTTCGTACTCGATTTTGGACGTAGGTTTCAGCGTCTGGTGAGCAGGCCGAAACATATACTTAAGCTCGGAGCCGGGGCCAAGAGGCAAATGAGCAAACCAGTAGGAACCGCGCGGAGTGGCATAGAGGCTGGCCGCAGGGTGGGCCTGGCACGGGCGCTTTCCAAGATGGGGTACTGCTCGCGCAGCGCGGCCGTTGAGCTGATCCTTGCGGGACGAGTGCGGCTAAACGGTTCGGTAGCCAGAAATCCTGAGGCCCCGGTGCGGCTGGACGTCGATCGTATTGACGTAGACGGGATTCGCGTCGGTCGATCGGAAAAAGTTTATTGGATGCTGAACAAACCGCGGGGCGTCGTGACCACCACCGACGACGAACAGGGACGCGAGACGGTTTATTCCGGGTTGCCGGACGGACTCCCTTGGATGGGACCGGTGGGGCGGCTGGACAAGGCGAGCGAGGGGCTGCTGCTCTTCACCAATGACTCGGAGTGGGCGGCGCGGATCACGGCGCCGGAATCGCACATCGAAAAGACGTACCACGTCCAGATCGATAGAGTGGCCGATAAATCGCTGCTGCAAAAGCTGACAAAGGGCGTAAACGCGGGAGAGGGCGAGCCCTTGTGCGCGAAGAGCGCGCGGGTTGTTCGAGCTGGCGAGAAGAATTCGTGGATCGAGATTGTTTTGGATGAGGGCAAGAACCGGCAGATCCGGCGCATGCTGGAAGGCTGCGATGTGGAAGTGCTGCGTCTGATTCGCGTGGCGATTGGTCCGCTGGAACTCGGCCCGCTGGCTAAGGGCGCGTCTCGCGAATTGGGGCGGGAAGAAAAGCTGGCGCTGGATTGCGAACTAGGCCGGGCGCAGGAAGCTGCGGCAATACAGCGAAGAAATTGAATCGCTACAGGAAAACACCAATAGCCTGAAGTGGACGCGTGCGGCAAGATGCCCAACGCGAATAGATTAACTCCATTCCACTTGAGTTCGAAGGGAAAGGCGGAGTTTCCCAAGAAATTGGGACCTCAGGGCTGGGACGCCTTTCCCTTCGTAACCAAGCCGCTCGAGACCACCCCCGAACAACATGAAAACTCTTGGGATCTGCTGGATCGTCTACGGGCTATTTCGCTTGGGCATGGGCGTAGCTGGAGTGCTGCTGGCGCCGACAGCTACTGTAATGTTTGGAGCGCTGCTGACGCGGGTGGCCGATCCGTTCACTTGGATGGGGTTTTTCCATGTGTGGTACGTATGCTGGATCGGTCTGAGTTTTGTTTGCGGGATTCTGGGAATTGTCGGCGGGTTAGCGCTGACGCGAAGCCCGAACGGCGGCAAAGGCTTGCTCTCCGCAGCTAGCTTTCTGTCACTTTCCGACTTGCCGGTTGGAATTGCGATCGGCGTCTACACGTTGATTGCTCTGTTGCGCATGCCGGCGGGTGCGGAAATGGTTCAAGATCGCGAAGGG
>DASSYL010000400.1:0-7727 GCA_035703315.1 Candidatus Acidiferrum sp.
GAATGGCCAGAAGGTGGCGGGATGTTGTGAACCGAAATGGCGGCGATGTAACCCTCGTGCACCTGCCCGAGATCGGGATTAAGGGCAACACGCATTTCCCGATGTCGGATGTGAACAACGTCCAGATTGCGGATCAGTTGTCGAAGTTTCTGTCAGAGAAGAAGCTGGACTAATCCGCCGCTAGCTATTGCGGCGCTTCTACATCCGAATTGCCATGAATCGTTTAGTTCCCCAATCACGGGCACTCGAAGCGATCTGCTTTCCCGTGGACCAGACGCGTAAGATGGAAGGCAATGGAACCGTCCACTTGACGACGATTTACCTATCACTAGGGTCCAATTTGGGCGACCGCGAGGGGAACCTGCGGACGGCGATGGCGGAGTTGCCCGCGGCGGGAGTGCGGGTGGAGCGGGTGTCGTCACTGTATGAGACAGAGCCGGTGGATTATCGGGAACAGCCGTGGTTTTTGAATTGTGTGGTGATGGGAGGAACGGAAGTTCCGGCGGAGGAACTGTTGCGACGGCTGCGTGAAATTGAGACGCGGATGGGGAGCAAGAAGGAATTTGCGAAGGGACCGCGGCTGCTGGACATTGATATTTTGCTTTATGGACGAGAGACGATCGAGACCCCTGAGTTGCAGGTGCCACATCCGCGGATGCTGGGGCGGAAGTTTGTGCTGGAGCCACTTGCGGAGATTGCGCCGGAGCTGAGTCATCCTAACTGGCCTAAGGAGCTGACTGCCCGCGAAGCGCTAGCGAGAACGCAGGACGCCAGCGAGGTTAGGCCATTCGTCGCCTAGTGCGCAGGCCGCTTCGCGTGGCGTCCGCAGCGCCTGCCAAACAGATATAATCCGGATATGATTTCCGATTCCTACAAGCCCCGCAGGAAGTTTATGGAATTGGCGGTGGCCGAGGCCAAGCGCGCCGGCGACCGCGGCGACTATCCGATCGGGGCGGTAATCACGCGAGTGGTGGGCGGGCGCGAAGTGGTGATTGCCAGCGCGGGGAACCGTGTGAAGACCTCGGGATCGAGCATCAAACACGTGGAGCTGGAAACGCTGAAATATGTAAGCAGCGGATACGGGCGTTATCTGACCGATTTTGCCTTGTACTCGACGCACGAACCCTGCGCGATGTGTGCGGGAGCATGCGTATGGTCCCGCATCGGTGCCGTGGTGTATGGCGTCTCGCAAGAGGACATTGCCGCGTACGGCAGGAAGCACGGAACAGACGAGTATAAGTGGCGTGCATGCCTAATCTCGTGCCGGTTCGTGTTTAAAAAGGGCAATCACAACATTCCGGTAACGGGCGCATTCTTGCGGCAGGAATGTCAGAAGCTGTTCGCCTACCGGCCCGGTAAGGGCTAACCCGAAAAGGAATGCTACAAAGCCGACCCGACAGAACTGCTGAAAGCCACTGGCCGAGATTCCGCCGGAGTTAAGGCACGAACGTTCGAACGCAACGGTGGAAGACCTGCTGCAAGCGATTTCAGATCGCAGTCAAAATCAGGAAAGTCTGAGAGACCGACCTTTCGATTCGACTCCGGGCAGCTTAGTTTACTGTCCCACTCGACGCGCGTATTGCCATTTGTCGACATTTAGCTTGTCCGGTGGATAAGCAGGCGGTGGAGTGTGAGGATTTTGGGGTCGAGGGCGTCGAGTTCGATTAACGAGAGACGGCCCTGGTTGATCTGGCGCCAGCGGTAGACGCCGGGCTCGGTTTCTTCCTGGACGCGGCCATTGGGATTGCGTAGGAATTCGGAAGCGTCGTCGCGCGAAGCGACTTCACGATAGCCAGGGCGCGCGAGAGCTTCCACCACGTAGCTGCGCAGCAGCTTACTCCAGTACTGATGAAAGAGATCGCTGGAGGCGAAGATATCGCTCCAGGCAACTTCGCCGCCGTAGGCGACGACTACACCGACGACGCGTTCGCCCTTGAGACCGGAGGTGGCACGGGCGAAACGGCGCTGGATTTCTTCGACGTAGTTGTCGGCGGAATTGCGAACGGCGCGGGATTCATAGATTTTTTGGTAGGACTCGGTCGGAGCGTCGCTAGTGATGGCACGCGAAATGGTGGGGCGCGCGAGCCTGGGTGCGGCTGGCGGCGGAACGTTCATGGCGGGGCTGGCGGCGGAAACTTCCGCTTGTGCGGTAGTGCCGCCGCGGACGGCGCTCCACACTTTGGCTTGATCGCTTTCCACGGCGGCTTGTTCGCGGACGCTCGGATGGACGATGGTCTTGGCGTCGGTGAACGTGGTGCCGGCGGACCAGCGTCCGTGTTCGACGCAGAAAACATCGAGAGGGAGCGGATCGGCGCCGACGGGGACTAGGCGGTCTTTGCCGATGATGCGGTCCTGCTTGCCGCCGGTGACCAGTTCGCCGGCGAGGAGAAGGAGTGGGCGCTTGCTGCGATTGATGAGAACGAGCCGGTTGACAGAGGCGCCAGTGGAGTAGGTGGGACGAATGATGCCGTCGCGGTTGCGGGCCATACCTTCGGAGCCTTGTTCGCGGACGACGACTTCGCCGGAGGCGAGACCCTCGTCGAGGGTGAGGAAGACGTTGGTGTCGCGGTCGTTGGAGCTGACTACCGGGAAGACGGTGAGGTTTTCGTAAGTGACAGGTTCGAGCAGGCGCCAGTCGCCAGAAGGTTTGCCGGGTAGCGGTGTGGACGGATTTGCGCCGAAGATGAAGCCCAGAGTGCTCAGAGAAGACAGGCCGAGCAGGCCAGCGAGTAGAGAAGCGAATATGTTGCGATCCATGAGGAGCCTCCTCCTGCGGTGGCTGGCGGGAGAGCGAGCCACAGCATGGGTAGAACGGGGCAGGCGTGAAATCTTGCAAACGCACGTAAGTCGGGTGACGGAAAAAACGAAGAGAAACCACTGGAGGGGGCAAACCTCTCGCTGCCCAGGCTGAAGCCTGCGCTACGAAACTGGCGTGGGGCGCGGGCGGAACTGGGTAAACGGAAAAACCGAGAGCTAGCGGTTGGGATCGCCGAGGTTGCCGAGCGTTTTTTGGCGCTTGTTGCGGCTCAGTTCGGATTCCTGTTTTTCGTATTCGGCGAGTTCTTCTTCGGAGTAGGAGTAGGAATCGCGCGAGGCGAACATGGAATTGGTGCGGGCAGCCTGGCGTTTCTTTTTGCGGAGGCCGCCGAATTCATAGCGGACCTGGCGGAGGGGAGCGTCGATGGCTTTGACCTCTACCAGCAGGTCGCTGACCTTTTCAAGGAAATCGTGCAAGTGGTAGGGGCGGATGACGTAGGGGAGCTTTGCCTGTTCCAGCTGGCGAACGAACTGGCTGCCGGTCATTTCCGGGACGAGGAAGAGACAGCGGATACGGCCACCGTCTTCTACGGGAACAGAGGCGAGTTCGCGAAGCATCATAAAACCGGGCGAATCGATGGCGAGCATATCCACGTTGGCGATGACCAGGGACCAGACACCGACGCGAAGTTCGGTGAGGAGGTGTTTGGCGTCGGCAGTGAAGCGAACGCGCCAGCCTTCGGAGTCGAGCACCTGCCTTAGGGCGAGGGCGGAGGGGCCTTCTTCGTCAAGGACGAGGATATTTACCGGGAGGGGTTCGGGTTGAGTAGGGGACGCCATTTTTGGAGTATAGGTGGCGGAAACGCGGAAAGTGCGCGTTTCATGAATTTGGCGGCTTAAGGGGCACCTGTACGGAAGGGCTGGTGACCACTTTGCGGTCGGCGGTACGGATTGAAGGATCAGGTTGACGTTGGCGGGATGGCCTTGTGTGAGGACGCGGTATGGCCGTCCACGTTGATGTGGGCGCTGACGGAATAGGTGTGCTGGGGATCGATCTTGACGGGCTCGGAGGCGAGCTCGAAGGGAAGAGGAACCTGACGGCGACCGAAAGTGGTTTCCTGCTGCGGGACGACCTGCGCGGGAGCGTCGGCACGGGTGGTGTCCCGGGGCTGAAGAGCGTTTTCGGGCATGGCGATGCGTTCGCGATACGCGACAGTGCCGGAAACCGCGTGAGCCGCGGCGCCGGAGTTGGGAGTCGGAGAAGTCTGTTTGCAATTTTCGGCAAGCATGACGGGGTGGTTGGGATCGGATTCGTCCTGCAGGAAGCCGCCGTAACCCTTGTTCCACCAGACGACGGATCCTTCGGCATAGCGGGCGCCAGAGCCGGATTTTACGTGCTTCATGGAGTAGGTCTTGTCCTTGAAGACGACACGGGCGCGTTCGCCGCGCAGGGTAACGTCAACGGTGACGTTGCCATCGCAGGCATAGGAAAACTTGCTAGCGACAGGCATACGGTGAGACTGCGGCGGCGCCGGCGCGGCGGGCGGCGGCACAGGTTCCTGAGCTAAGGCAGGCAATAGCGCGACACCGACTCCGACAAGCAACGGCGCGCGCAACAACAAGCAATGTTTTCGCATAATGAATCGCGCTGCGAAAACTATTGTCCCACGACGAGGCCGCTCGCGGGGCGAATTCGTTTGAGGCCGGAGCCGTCCCAGAAAATGCGGTAGACAGAGGAATTCTTTGCGGCGTCGCGGGTGGTGAAGAAAATCTGGATGCCGTCGCGCGACCATTCGGCGAAGCTGGCGTTAAGATTCGGAGCGGTCAAGGGAACGCGGCGCTTGGATTTGAATTCGTAGAGAAAGACGTTGCTTGTGGCGCCGGCAGAGGCGGCAACGGCGAGCAGGTCGGAGTTTGCGGGGCTGACGCGCAATGTGTCGGTGGCAGCGAACTGAAAAGTGGAACCGCAAATGTCGCGGAGATCGATGGAGGATGGCGGGCTTTCGGTTTTGAGGAAGTGGAGTTTGGACGCGTCGGTCGCGAGGACGGTGTGGGCGTCTTGCCAGCCTTGCAAGGCGAGGACGGGAGTGCTAGCGAGCTGCGCGGCCTTGTCCGGCGCGTTCGACGGAGTGGTCCAGACGCGTAAAGCGCCGTCGGTAAGTTTGAGGAAGGCGATTTGCGAATCGTCGGGGGACCAGAAGGCGGACTGCGCGCCGCGGATCAGGTCCGTGGATTTGCCGGAAGTAGCGTCGTAGAGAACGATAGTGCGGTCGGTCGCGGAGTCTTCGCGGGTGAGGAGCAGGCGCTTGCCGTCGTGGGAGAGAGAAAGCTGCGAGCCTTTGGGAGCGACCAGCTTGGCTGATTCGCCGCGGGCCAGCATGACTCTTCCGGTGGCATCGAAATACGCGACGGCAGTTGGCGGCTTGAAATTGGTGATTGGTGGCGGAGTGAGTTTCTTTTTTTCGGGATCGTCGTCGTCGAGATTCTTTTGTTTGAATTCGGGAAACTGGTCGGGGGCGATCCTGGCGCAGCCTTTGAGTTCGCCGATTTGGGCGTGGGTGGCGGTGACGCGGAAAGAATACTTGGTATCGGACATGTTGTCCGAGCAGGCTTCGCGGGAGACGCGGACGGTGACGTCGGCTTGGGTGGCGGAATCTTTGGCGTGATAGAGCCAGGCCTCGGCGGTGCCTTCCTGCTCGATTTCGCCGGGCTCAAGTGGAACGGGTGGATAGCCGACGCGCTCCAGGCGTTCGGCACCTTTCATGCCGATCCGAAGGCTCCAGAAAGGCTCAGTACCGGAGGCGATTAAGAGGATGGGGTAGTGTTTGGATTGGGGAGCCGGGGGCGATAGCGGCGCTTTCTTCTGTGCGGATTGGGCAGCAGGCGAGGCGGCGTTTGGCTTATCGGGCGTTTGGGGGAAGGCCGGGAAAACGGCAGCGCCCAGCGCGAGAACGAAGATATAACAGGGAATTGGCCGGGGCAGCATGGCGTCTTGCGGATCCTTGGATGTGGCTCGAGGATGGCGCCTGTGGATTAGAGCAAATGGACAGAGGGAAGGCAAGGCGAGAGAGACGTGTGGTGGGTAGTGAGTTCGAGGGCGGACGAATGGCGAAGAAAATGCGAAATAGTCCTTGACACAGCGAACAAAAAGCGAAATACTCGGCTCGTTTCGAGGTGGGCTATGTCCCCAGTGTTTCGTTCCTTTCCCTCCCCTACGGCGACGGGCTTTGCGGCCCGGCGGCGCGCTCGACCTTCCTCAGCTTTACTCTTTCCTGTTAGCCCTGAACGTAGCCCGAACCAACGGGCCGAGGAGCTTGCCCCTCTCTCAGGCCCGGGCAGCAGCGCTCTGGAGAAGAGTGGTACGGATTGCCCTCCGGCCGCCCCGGTGAGTCGCGACGAAGCTGATTGCGATGCGCGGGATTTCCAGAAGGCTGCTGTTGCTTTGACCGATGCAGTAGAAGGCGCTCCGGCGCCGCTGGTCGGCATTGCCCGCCTCGCTTCGATTTCGCCGATTGCGCCGACGCGGCGCAAGTCGGAAGAACGGCCGGAGTATTTTTTCTTGCCGGTGAAGTCGATTTTGAACCGGTGCGAGTCGAACCGTGTGCCGTTTGACTGGACGATCAATCCTTATCGCGGCTGCGAGTTTGCGTGCAAATACTGCTATGCGCGGTATACACACGAGTTCATGGAGATGGACGGAGATGCATTTGAGAAGAAAATTTATGTGAAGAAGGACGCGGCGGTGCTGCTGGCGCGGGATATTGCGACGAAGTATAAGTTTGCGGCGGGGCAGCATGGGGCGCCGGAGCACATTTGCTTGGGGACGGCGACCGACCCGTATCAGCCGGCGGAGCGTGAGTATGGGGTGACACGTGCGTGCCTGGAAGAGCTGGCGCGGCACGCAGGGCTGAGTGTTTCGATTACCACGAAGTCGAACTTGATTACCCGGGACGTTGATGTGTTGCGGAAGATTGCGGAACGGTCGCGGCTGTGGGTGGATATGACGGTGACGACGCTGCGGCCCCGGCTAGCGCGGTTGCTGGAGCCGCGAGCGCCGCGCCCGGATTTGCGGCTGGCGGCGATTGGGAAATTGCGTGAGGCGGGGATTGCGGTGGGGGCGATGGCTTCGCCTCTCTTGCCGGGAATCACAGATAGAGATGGCGAGTTGGAGGCTGTTGCGGAGGCGGCAAAGGAAGTGGGCGCGCAGTGGTTTGTCTCAGGCGTGCTCTTCCTGATGCCGTCATCGGCGAAACAGTTCTTGCCATTTTTGCGGGAGAAGTTTCCACGACTGGTGCGGCAATATGAGGATTGGTATGTGCGGAACGCTTATGCGCCTGAGCCTTACCGGCAGAAAATCGCGGAGCGAGTGGCGCGAATCAAAGCGCACCTGGGACTGACAGCACGGCCGTGGCAGGAGATGCAACGGCCAGTGGGTCCGCGGGCGCAACTGTCACTGTCGCTGTCTGCCTAAGTTTGCTGGTCCAGAGAAGCGGACTTAGCGTTTCCCACACACCTGTACCTTGAGCCAGCGGAAAAAGCACGCGGGTGAGGCTATCTTGGGGCCGGAGGGTTTCATGTCCAGGCTCAAGCCCGCTCTCATGGTCTTTCTTCTGGCCTTCGCCGCAATTCAACCAGTGGCGTCCGCCCAGAATGGCCCCCCTCGATCGGCAAAGCCGCGGACATATCCCACGCCCACGGCCAGAGAGATTCTTGACCGGTCTGTTCGCGCAACAGGCGGAATGAACGCGTGGTTAAAGCTCACGTCGCTCAGTTGGAAAGCCGACGTGACCGATGACACGGCGAAATTCATGACCGGAAAGCTGGAAGTGAATTCCAAGGCTCCGGACAAGATGGCGCTGTGCTTGAAGCTGAATCTGGGTTACTTCGCGTGTCGCGCGTATGACGGAAAGGCAGGATGGGGCGATGACGCGAAGAATGGTTTGGTGACGCTGGAAGGGCCGCGACTGGAA
>DASSYL010000534.1:0-7161 GCA_035703315.1 Candidatus Acidiferrum sp.
GAACCCCTTAACGATTACAAGGGCTTTGCGGTTAGTCGCGTCCTTCACGATTTTTATGAACTTGATGCCGGCAAGGTTGGCTTTTATGGCGGCGGTGGTCTCGATGCCCGTTATGACGTCACGCCCATTGGCTTCGCATTCGGCGGATTGCCGCCAGGAAGTCCGCGTTGGGGCAAGGACTATAAAGCGCTGCTGGCGCACAACTTCACGCGCTCGTTTGAAATTTTCGGCCACGGCACTTCGCTGCCGGTGGAAGACAATAGCTTCTCCATCGATCCCGACGTGAAGGACGCGTGGGGCCTGCCGGCGCTGCGCCTCACATATAAGGATCATCCCGACGACGTCAAACTGATGCACTGGCTGGCTGACCGCTCGAACGAATTGCTGGAGGCGGCGGGCGCGAAACAGCACTGGACATTCCCGATCGACGAGCAGCAGTTTGGAGTGCACCTACTGGGCACCTGCCGCATGGGGAATGATCCTAAGACGTCGGTAGCCAACGCTGACCACCAGACACACGACGTGAAAAATCTGTTCCTCTGCGACGGCAGCAGCCTGACCACCGGAGGCCGCGGCCAACCGACCATGACCATCATGGCGCTGGCGTTTCGCGCGGCGGACCGGATCCGGGACCTCGCCAAGCGGGGCGAGTTGAACGCTTGATGTTGCTGTAATGTTACAAAATTCCGTTAGCGATACAGATGCGCGGCGGTGAACTTTTTATAACCGTTGCCCTCGGACGCGACTCTAAGTTACTTTCCGGCTCAGCCGCCCCGAAATACCTAATTGCCGTAGGAGGCATTCCATGAGTGAAGCTGCCCGTACGTCCCCCACCACATTTCCAGCCAAGGCATTTGCTGCGCCAAGCCCAACCGGCGCGCTGGCGCCGCACACGATCGCTCGCCGAGCGCCGCGTCCGCAGGACGTACAGATCGAGATTTTGTATTGCGGCGTGTGCCATTCCGATTTGCACCAGGTTCGCAACGAATGGAAAGAAGTAATGCCGACGGTGTATCCCTGCGTGCCGGGCCACGAGATCGTGGGGCGCGTGACGAAGGTCGGCAATGCCGTGAAGAAATTCAAAGAAGGCGACATCGCGGCGGTTGGCTGTCTGGTGGGCTCGTGCCGCGTCTGCGCCAGCTGTAAAGCCGGCGAAGAGCAGTATTGCGAAAACACGATGACGCTGACCTACAACGGCGAGGACAAAATCCTCGGCGGCGTCACGTATGGCGGATATTCGGAAAGCATTGTGGTGGACGAAAGCTTTGTGCTGCGCGTGCCGAACGGCCTCGATCCTGCAGGGACGGCGCCGCTGCTCTGCGCTGGAATCACAACGTTTTCGCCGCTGCACCACTGGAAGGTCGGCAAGGGACAGAAGGTCGGCATCGTGGGACTCGGCGGTCTGGGGCACATGGGCGTGAAGTTTGCGCATGCCCTTGGTGCTCAGACAGTTCTATTCACCACATCGGCAGGCAAGACCGCGGACGCCAAGCGGTTGGGCGCCGACGAAGTGGTGATCTCGAAAGACGCGGATGCCATGCAGAAGCATGCCGGCACATTCAACTTCATTCTGGACTGCGTTTCGGCGCAGCACGATATCAATGCCTACCTGAACCTGTTGCGGCGTGACGGGACGGTGTGCCTTGTGGGCGCGCCGGAAAAGCCGTTGCCGGTGGCGTCGTTCAATCTAATATTCGGCCGGCGGAGTTTGTCTGGTTCGGCGATCGGCGGCCTCCGCGAGACGCAGGAGATGCTCAATTTCTGCGGCGAGCATGGGATTACTGCGGACATCGAGAAAATCAGAATCCAGCAAATCAACGAAGCATACGACCGGCTGCTGAAGAGCGACGTGAAGTACCGCTTCGTCATCGACAACTCCACGCTGCAGTAGGTGGCGGCTGACAGCGGATAACCAACAGTTGGAAGACTTGTTCTGGAAGACAACGCCCTGAGTGTGCCCGAGCGCGGAGCGGGCGCGAAGGGCGGCAAGACCGCATGCGCGTACCAGCGAAGATAGTTCGAAACAACTGTATTCGAAACAACTGTAGGGGACAGCCGTAGTCCAGCATCAAGCAAAAGAGCGACTCCGGGGCTGATATCGGGCCGCACCGACTGAAGTCTGTGCTAGGAAACCGACCTCTGCGGTCCTGCACAGAAAAACACTACAACCGGCAAGGCGTAATGAAGCCGGCCGACGTGGAAGGTGCGGCTTCGTGGTTTGCTACACTTGCGTGGCGAATTCTTGTGAGGGGTTCATGAAACACACCACGCGGAACATAATTTTTGTGACGACGGCGCTGGTTGCGGCAGTTATGTGCGCACTAGTGGGGGCGCGGGCGCAAGATCCTGCCTCAGGTGAAAAGCCAAAAACTGCGCAAAGCGGGGCGCGGAACGAGGCGCCGGTCAAGAGCGAAGGCAAACCCAAGACGGCGGCGGAACAGTTCAAGAACATACAGATATTGAAGGATATGCCGGCGGACAGACTCATTCCGGCGATGCAGTTCATGACGGCTTCGTTGGGAGTGGATTGCGAGTATTGTCACGTAGAAAAGGCCTTCGACAAGGACGACAAGAAGACCAAGGGCTACGCGCGGCACATGATGGAGATGATGTTCAACATCAACAAAGAAAATTTCGACAACCAGCGCTGGGTGACCTGCTACTCGTGCCACCAAGGTTCGCCGCATCCGCCGAGCGTTCCTGCGATCACGGCGAAGGAAAAAGCGCCCATGATGATGGCGGAAGAAGGAGAGACGGCGTCGGCGACGGGGTATCCGGAGCCGGCGAAGCTGCTGGATGGGTACCTGGCGGCGGTGGGTGGGGTGGACGCTCTGAAGAAGGTTACGAGCCGCGTGGTGAAGGGGACCGTGACGGCGTTCGGCGATCAGAAAATGCCGGTGGACATTTACGCGAAGGCGCCGGACAAGCGAGTTTCGGTGGTGCACTTGAAGGACGGAGAAAGCGTGACCGCGTATAACGGCAAAGTGGGATGGCTGAGTGTGCCGGGACGCGTGCATATGATGAACGCGCAGGAGTCGTTTGGCGCGAAGATGGACGCGGACTTGATGTTTCCGGCGAATGTGAAGGGGCTGTACACAAAATGGGAGACGAAGCCGGGAGTGAAGTTCGACGGGCAGGAAACGTGGCTGGTGATAGGGGAAAATGAAGGCGAGCCTCCGCTGCGGCTGTATCTGGATCAGAAGACGGGATTGCTGGTGCGGCTGGTGCGGTATGTGGATTCGCCGCTGGGATACAACCCGACGCAGATTGATTACACGGATTATCGGACAGCGGATGGAGTGAAGGTGCCGTATCGCTGGACGGTGGCACGGCCGGGGAACAGGTTCACAGTACAGGTGGACGAGTTGAAGCAGAACGTGCCGGTAGACGAAGCGAAGTTTGTGGCGCCACCACCGCCTGGGCCGCCTTCGGCTTCGCCGCCGGCGAAATAGGTTCGTGTTCTTTTGCTCTGCACTGCCGAGGCAGTAGCGAAGGCTGATTCGCTGTTCCGGCGATAAACAAAAGACCACCCCAAATCGCCACATTCTTGCAGAAGTTGATGAGTTGGCCTTGAAGCTGCGGAGTTCCGGCAGCTAGCCAAAAGGAGTCAGACACAAAAGTGGCCGGGACGAGGAAGGAGAACAAAGCGAGAGCGCACAGACGAGGAAAGATCCCGAGCGCCAGGCCAAAGCCCGCGACGGTTTCGAGTATCCTCCCGGCAAGCATAGCGAAAGGCACGACTCCGGCAGGCACGCCTCGCTCCATCATTTCCCTCGCCGGAATGGTTTGGTCAATGATTCCGAATCCATTCAGCAGAAATACGACCGCTACAAGCAGTCGCGCCGCGACTAGAAGCCATCCAAAATAACGTTCCACGATTCCTCCTCAAAATTTGTATCCCGCCCAAAGCGCCCAGTAGTTCAAGTTGCGACCAGGCTGCGTCTCTTTCAGGAAGTCGCCTGCAAAGAAGATCCCGTAGTCCGCTTGGAACCACAGATGCCGATTTGCCTGCCAACGAATTTCCGTGCCAGGCCTGTGGCCAAAGGGCTCGGCCTTCCTGCTGCGGCACACTGTATATGGAACCCAGAAATAAGAAGCTGATCGCCGTTGTCGGTGCTACGACTTCGTGAAAAATCAGATTGGACATTCCAGCCTGAGAATCACGAGCAACTACAGGCATTTTGGGCACGGACAGAAGAGAGAAATGGTAGAGAAATTTGCTGTCTTGTACACAAAACGCGGATTTGTACACAGTTGCGAATCACGCTAAGGCATCGTAAACTGAATAGGTTGTAAGCATTTTGCCACGCGGTTTAGAAGGGCCTGTAGCTCAGGTGGCTAGAGCGCGCCCCTGATAAGGGCGAGGTCGGTGGTTCAAGTCCACCCAGGCCCACCATTTAATTCAGGGTCCGACCCGGAGACATCGGTAACACAACGTACCTAAGACATGGGTAACACTTTTGGGCCGAACGGATTTTCGAGCGGTTCGAGCACCCGAGTCTCCAGATCGAAGTACCCCAAGTCATAATCCATAAAGCTGACCAGCCAGATGTCGTGCCATGGAGCGATATAGTCGCGCGATGACTGAGCCTATCCCACAAAGACGCTACGGCAGATTTGCTCTGTTTCGGACATAACTTCCGGATTGTCGTCATCCGCCCGGGAAGAGAAGGTCCCACACGACTGCCCGGATTCTGTGCAAAGTTACCTGGACGCTAGGTCAAGTTAGTGACATAGTGCCGCGCCGCAAGCAAGAGAGCCAGACGCGCGGGTAAGTATGGGCCGTCATCGTGATGCATAGTAAGCTCGTCGAAACGTTCGAGAATGCGACAAGCTGCTTCAAATCAATTCGAATGCAGCAGGAGAAAACGTATGCCGTTGAAACATTGCGATTACACTTACAAGGGCGTTCTGAGTATGGTCGTGCTCGGTCTGTTTCTCTGCGGCCGGGTAACCGCACAGGATCATTCGGCGCACACTCAAGAGAAGCCAGCGACTCTGATGCAGGGCTATGGCGACCTGCATCACCCGGTATCAACCAACAACGCGCAAGCCCAGCAATTCTTTGATCAGGGATTGCGTCAAATCTACGCTTTCAACCACGACGAAGCGGCGCGCTCGTTTCAGCGTGCCGCAGATCTTGAACCTCAATTGGCCATGGCCTATTGGGGAGTGGCCGAGGCCGTAGGACCCAACTACAACGATTCCGCCAGCGACAACCGTTTCGCAGCGGCCCATACGGCCATCCAGAAGGCGGTTGATCTCTCGGGCGGCGCTTCGCCCGTTGAGCAGGCTTACATCAAGGCCATGGCGCTGCGTTTTCCGGCCGATCCCAAGGCCGACCGCCGGCAGGCGGCCGAGGCCTATCACGGCGCCATGCGCGAATTGGTCACGCAGTTTCCCGACGACCTCGACGCGGCTACGCTGTTCGCCGAATCCGGCATGAACCTTCATCCTTGGGGATTGTGGATGGTGGATGGAACTCCGCGCGAGGGCACCGAAGAAATTGTCTCAACGCTCGAATCGGTGATCAAACGGGATCCCAACCATTTGGGCGCGATCCATTACTACATTCACTCGGTGGAAGCCTCGAAGTCTCCGGAGCGGGCCCTGGCTGGAGCCAACCGGCTGGCAGCCTTGGCGCCGGCGGCGGGACACATCGTCCACATGCCAGCTCACGTCTACATACGTACGGGCGATTACGCAGCTGCGGTCAAAACGAACCAGGAAGCGGCGGCAGTCGATCAGGCCTACATCAAGGCGAGCGGTGCGCAGGGGATCTACCCAATGATGTATTACAGCCACAACCTGCACTTCATCGCTATGTGTTCAGCTATGAATGGCGACTACGTTCAAGCCAACAAAAACGCCGACTTGCTGGCCGACCACGTGGCGCCTCATGTCAAGGAAATGCCACCGTTGGAAGGCTTCATGACCATCCCCATCGCGGTGGATGTGCGCTTCCACAGGTGGGACAAAATCCTCAAGACGCCCATGCCCGATCCGGAAATGAAGATCATGACCGTGTTCTGGCATTTCGCGCGCGGCATGGCCCTGGCGGCTAAAGGTAAGGTGAATGAAGCCGAGGCGGAGTATCAGGTCGTCTCAGACGCGGAAAAGAATACGCCGGAGGACGCGGTCTTTGCCATGCCCGTATACAACAAGGCAAAAGACGTCCTGAAGATCGCAAGAGACGTATTGGGTGCGAAAATTGCGTTCGCGAAGAAAGACAAAAAGGGCACCATCGATCTACTGCAAAGTGCTGTAGCCGCCCAGGACACTCTGAAATATGCCGAGCCGGAGGACTGGTTCTTCCCAGTGCGCGAGTCACTGGGCGCTGCGCTTGTTATGAGCGGAGACAATGCAGGCGCGGAGAAAGTTTTCCGCGAAGACTTAGAGCGGCACCCGCGCAATCCACGTTCATTGTTCGGATTGCAGCAGGCGCTGAGGGCCCAGGGCAAGGAATACGATGCCGGCTTTGTGCAAAAGCAGTTCCAGTCCTCGTGGAAAGGCGGAAGCACGCAATTGAAGCTGGATGATCTGGTCTGAATCTGCAGGCTTGCAGTCGGGACGCAACAATTCTCCGCCACAAATTCGTCGGATTCCTCCTGCATGAGTGGCACGCATCGCTCATCGTTTCGCACTGCGGCGACTTTTCGTTGATACGTGGCGAACGAGCTTGCTGCGGGCTAATTTCGCTTGGTTGCGGAATCGGGCTGGCGGAAGACCAAACTGACGTTTGAAGGCGCGGTTGAACGCCGGCTCGGATTCGTAACCGACCTCGGCAGCGATCTGCGCAACGCTACTGCTGGTGGACTTGAGCATTTGCGCGCCGAGCTGAAGCCGCCAGCGGGTCAGGTAGGCAATGGGCGTCTCCGACAGATAACGCCGGAAGCGCTCGGCCAGTACGGAACGCGAAATTCCTACATCGTTTGCGAGCGTGGCGATCGTCCAAGGATGCGCTGGCTTGCGATGCAGCAAGGCCAGGGCTTTCCCAACTTCCGGGTCACGGACGCCAGCCAGCCACCCGGTTTGTTCCGGCGGAAGCAACGCGATATAACGTCGCAAAGCTTCAACGAACAGCACTTCTGACAACTTGGCGATCACCGCCTGACCGCCGGGCCTGGATGTGTCCGCGTTACCCACCGAATAGCGGATAGA
>DASSYL010000537.1:0-6481 GCA_035703315.1 Candidatus Acidiferrum sp.
GGGGCCAAGTTGGGTCCAAAACTCGGACCAACTGGCCCCATTTTCCATTCTTTAGCAGCGGAAGGGCAACTGAATCAACGAGGTTTATGGAGCGGGCGATGGGAATCGAATTGCATCCCAAATTTCTAAGCCTCACCGAAACAAGGTGTTACCAGCCGCTCTGCAACTCAATTGTTGCCAAGTGTTGCCAAATCTTTGGTTGGGCTCACCGGTGATAACATGACGCGAGGCGAAAGTGTAGGATAGCGAATTCCGCCTCCACCGGATCAGGGATACCATCTACGTTGACGGTTTGCTGGACTTGCTCTCGACGGGCTTGGAAGCTGCTTCGCCAGGCTTGGAAACCGCTTCAACAACCTTTCCTCCATTCACTCCTAGCTGTGAAAGGACAGTGGGAAGATCGAGACCTAGCGCCTGCAATTGCTGCAGCAAGCCGAAGACTAATGCAGGTCCCGTGCGGGCGACGCGACCGATACCACCGGTTCCGTCACCATTTGGCCCGTTCCCTTGTTCAATCACCACCACTTTGTCGATGTTTCCAAGGGGCGCGGCCACTGCTCCAAAAATGCCTGCGGAAGCCTGCAGAACGCTGGGCAGCCTCTCGAGTATAGTCTGAAGCTTGGCAGCCTCGTTGAATTGCTTCCATGCCTCTGCCTTCTTCAGGATCGCCTGAGCCTCCGCGACACCTTGAGCCTCTATGGCTCGCGCCTGCGCCAGCCCCATGGCCTCGATTTTCGCGGCTTCTGCGCGCCCCTCGGCTTCTACCGCAGCAGCGCGTCCCAGTCCTTCATGTTTTAGTCTTTCCTGCTGTGCTTCGGCAAGAGCTATCTGCGCGGACTTGGACCCTTCGGCTTCGAGAATTGCCGATTGCTTGGCAGCCTCGGCACGCAAGATTGCCGCCTGCCGATCGGCTTCGGCGGCCTTGATCACTGTGGCCTCCAGTTCCCTTTGTTTGCGCTGTACCTCTTGCTCCTGAACGGCGATCTGCTCCTGCGTGCGCATCCTTTCGACGCGCACTTCCTCGACCACCACTTGCTGCCTGGCCTTAGCCTGTGCGAGCGGCCCCGCTTGTTCGGCCATGGCCTTTTGCGTCTCGACCTCTGCAAGGAACTGTGCTTGCTTTATGTTGAACTCGCGCTGCGCTCCGGCGATGTTGGCGTCGGAATCGAACTTTGCCTTCTCACCTTCCTGCATGGCGAGTGCTGACTTGATCTTTGAATCGCGTGTAGCTTCGGCCTCGCCGATCGTGCCGTCGCGTTTCACCTCTGCGGTGCGCTTTTTTCCAAGGGCGTCGAGGTAACCTTCCTCATCGCTGATCTCCTGGACGGTCAGCACGTCCACTCCGATGCCCATTCGTTCCAAATCCTGAGCTGCTTCAGAGGTCAGTTTCTGGGCGAAGCTTTGTCGGTCGCTATTCACTTCCTCAACGGTTAGCGTCCCTAAGATGGCTCGCAAGTGGCCTTCCAGCGTCTGAAAAATTACCTTCTGGATTTGGTCAGGCGGCATTCCTAGAAACCGCTCTGCCGCCGCTCGGAGTGACGTGTCGTCTCCCTTGATCTTGACGTTGGCGACCGCCTTTACGGAGATCGGTACACCCTTGAGCGTGTAGGCGCGCTTAATTTCTAGAGGAATTGTAAATACGTTGAGCGAAAGGTAATCCACTTGCTCCAGCAATGGAAAGCGAAACGTCGCCCCGCCGTTGACGACGCGGTACCCTACGACCTTCCCGTCCTCCGTCTTGCGTTTGCGCCCACTCAGAACTGCCACGGCGTTTGGGGGCACCTTCAGGTAGTTCCGACTGAAGAGCGCCATCGCCACGAATAGTGCAACAACCACTAGGACAACAATTCCTGGAATAAACAGCTGGGTGGGCATTCTCGTACTCCCTATGGAATCGATTAGTCAGCACGTCGAACCAGAACCGTCTCGCCGACGATGGATTCGATCTTCACAGAGGTATTGGCGGGGATTGCTCCGCCATCCACCGTGCGAGCGAGCTTCTCGACCACGTTCTCACCCAGTGCACAGCGAACCTGGCCCAGCCCGCCTTCGGGAATCGCCACGCTGATCTGTCCCATGCGGCCCACGAGTTCGCCCACACCGACTCCGCTCGAGGCCTGTTGGCCATAGAGAAAGCGAGCAAAGAGGTAAATAATCCCTGCGAATACCAATCCCCCTACCAGACCGATGGCCGTACTGATCTCGATCCGCTGGCCCAAATGGACGCCGATCGCTCCGAATCCACCGAACGCAGTTACGAATACGCTCAACACACGCGGGTTCAGGAAGCTGATGCCGTGGACCTCTCCATGGACGTCACCACCATGTCCACCCCCGTCGCCGTGACCGAAAACTTCGCCAAACACGAAACTGACAATCAGAAACAGGAACCCGAGTGCAGCGATCCCGAGAAAGATGCCAAATGCCGAGAGACCAACCGGAAGGGACATCCAACAAGCCTCCCCAAGCCAAGGGCTTGAAATTCTGTACACGGCTTCGAGGTGCAACTATAGTCTGCCTCAGGGGCCGCACTCTAGAGCGCGTGTTACGCGAAGTCAAGGTAATGAGTTTACTCCCACGATGGTTGTCGCCCTGTGTCCTGCACCTAATCCCATGGGCTCAGCAAGCGTGGCCGCACTCTCCATTGGTTAAAATTACGGTGGAAGAGTTCCGGCTGGAGCCTAATGGAGCATCGGGTGCGGGCGATGGGAATCGAATTGCATCCCCAATTCATAAGTCTTGCGCTTTCACGGCGTTGCCGTCCGCGCTCGAAGTCAATTGGAGCCAAATGGAGCTAAACTGCGGAATGCGGGGCGAAACCGTCGGTTTTGAAAAGCTAAATCGCCGTTTTGCTGTCTAGTATATTCAAGTAAATTCCTTTGTCGGCCGTGAGATAGCGACAATTTGAGTTTCTTGGATTTGCTCAGCTCTTGTTTGTCTTGCGCCAGCTTTGGTGACAATACGGTGACAGTCGAGAACAAAGAATGGCACTCACTCGGTTTTTTGCCGACTGCCAAGCCAGGTTGTAGCCAACTAGCTATTTCAGCGCTTCCCAATTCAGGGCGTAGACTTCCTCCACGCTGGTGTCCCGCAAGACGAGCGGCGAATCGTCGGGAGCCAAACCGGTCCACTTGCCCGCACTAGCCCACGCCAAGATCTGTGGAGCCGCGAAGCTGCCGGGCGCAGTAATTGGCCCGAAGCAGTGCCCAGGAAAATGAGCGGCGGAAAAAGGCTGGCCTACGGAACTAGCAAGATCGGCGTGATACCAGCCGATACACTTGGGCAGGTGAAGCGGAAGAGAAAAAGTCAGCTGTGTGACGATCACCGCAGATTCGAAAATGGTGCTCGATTCCAGGGGCTCCTGCCTTTTGCGGCGGTTACTTCCGAGTGGCCGACCAGCCGTCAACTAACAAAAACGAGCTCAACCAACACGATTCAGCCACAGTTTGCCAGCTAAACGGGGTGAGTCGGCGGGCTGAGTGATAGTTCACGCCTGCAGAGTAAAGCGCGGGGCAGCGCGCCCTTTACGTCAAGAATCCCCCCGCCGGTCCGTCCCGTCCCTTGGCGGTTCCGTCGCCTGAAACAAAACGACCGCCTGCGTGTCTATTCCGGTAGCCAGTATATGCTTCACTGAAGTATACTGCAGGCCACCATGTTCAATCGCGAGCTTCGCAAAGGCAGTGCCGAACTACTGGTCCTCACCTTACTGGATGCCCGCCCTCGCCACGGCTACGAAGTCGGCAAGCTCATCGAGGCGCGTTCGCACGGACGCATTTCCTTCCGCATCGGCTCGCTCTATCCCATTCTCTGCCGGCTGGAGGATCGCGGCCTGATTGCCGGCCGCTGGGTAGAGAAACAAGGAGAACGGCGCCGGCGCTTCTATCGGCTCACGGCGGAGGGGCGGAAGTTTCTCAAAGCGCAACGCGGATTATGGGAAGAGTTCGTAGTGACGATCAATCACATTGTGAGGCCCAGCCATGCTGGATAAAAAAGTGCCCGATTGGTCCGCGTACGTTCGCGAAAACCTGCAACTCCACGGCTTTCGCCCCGAACGAGAATCGGAAATTGTTGAGGAGATCGCGCAGCAGCTTGATGAGGCGTACCAGGAGGCTCTGCGCGCGGGCGGCAGCGAACAAGAAGCTCGCGCCGCAGCCGAGGGGCATGTCGCCGATTGGGCCGTCTTGCGCCAGCAGCTCGCCAGCTCGCAGCGGAAGAAAGAAGCTCGTGCGGCGAACGCGCTTGGACAAGGTCAGGAGCGAGACCTGCAGCAGCGCGGGCGGTTCTCGCCCCGTACCGAAATCCGACAGGACCTACGCTACGCTCTTCGCGTGCTCCGCAAGAATCCCGGCTTCGCGGCGATTGCCGTGCTATCCCTGGCGCTGGGCACCGGGGCGAACACCGCCATCTTTCAATTGATCGATTCGCTGCGTCTGCGCACGCTGCCGGTAAGCAATCCGCAGCAGCTCGCGGACGTGCGCATCCTGGACACCTCCTGGAGGCACGGCCGCGTCCATGGCCGCTACCCCGACATCACCAACGCGCAATGGGAGCAGATCCGCGACCACCAGCGAGTTTTTTCCAGCATGCTTGCATGGGCGACCGAAGGAGGATTCAACCTGGCCCCCAGCGGCGAAGCACGCTACGCCTCGGGCATCTGGGTCAGCGGCGATTTTTTCAAGACGCTGGAAGTCCGCGCACTGCGCGGCCGCACCTTGACCGCGGAGGATGACCGCCGCGGCTGCGGCTCCCCGCCCGCGGTGATCAGCTACGCCTTTTGGCAGCGGGAATACGGCGGCGGCCCAGACGCTGTGGGTCGGATGATCTCACTCGACGGCCATTCGTTTGAGATCGTCGGCATCACTCCGCCCAGTTTCGCGGGCATTGACGTTGGACGTCAATTCGACGTGGCCGTGCCACTGTGCTCGGAAGCGCTCATGCACGGCGAATCGTCCCTGATGGACCTGCGAAATGGCTATTGGCTCGCCGCCGTGGGGCGTTTGAAGCCCGGCGTGACTATCGACCAAGCCAACGCGGAAATGGCAGCGCTTTCAAGGGGCATCCTGGAGGCGACGGTTCCCCCGCAATACGATGCGGAGGGGCAAAAGCACTACCTGCAGTACAAGTTCGGCGCATTTCCGGCGGCTACGGGATTCTCGAATCTGCGGCGGAGCTACGAGATACCCTTGTGGACGCTATTGGCCATCGCCGCGCTAGTCTTGCTGATTGCCTGTGCCAATATCGGCAATTTGCTGCTGGCGCGCGCCAGCGCGCGGGAGCGCGAAATCACCGTGCGCCTTTCGCTCGGCGCGTCGCGCGGGCGTCTGGTCCGCCAATTGTTCTTGGAAAGCCTGCTGCTTGGCTCGGCCGGCGCGGTTCTCGGCGCGGTGCTGGCGCAATGGATCAGCCGTTTCTTGGTGGCGTTCATCGGCACGAGCGCGCCCGACATCTTCGTTGACTTCAGGCCGGATTGGCGAGTGCTCGCCTTTACCATGGTGAACGCGCTGCTGACCACGATTCTTTTCGGAATGGCTCCCGCCTTCCGCGCCACTAGCGTCGCTCCAGCGGCGGCGCTCAAGTCGGCCGGCAGGAATCTGGCGGGAGGCCGCGAGCGTTTCAGCCTCCGCCGCGGTTTGGTTGTCTCGCAGGTGGCGTTCTCGCTGGTGTTGCTGGTGGGAGCGATGCTCTTCGTACGCAGCCTGAAGAACATCCTCTCCGTGGACGCCGGCTTCCAGACGGCCGGCATCATGGAAGCCGATCTGGATTTTAGCCAACTGAAAATTCCCGCGCCGCAACGCCAGACTTACAAGCTGAATCTGATTGACCGCTTGCGCGCGCTTCCCGGCGTCGAGGGAGTGGCGGACGCCAGTGTGGTGCCGCTCAGCGGCTTTGGCTGGAGCAACAACGTCATCTTGGCCGGCGCCACAAAACCCGCCGACGTGAGCTCTTCTTTCACGCAAGTCAGCCCGGACTTTTTCAACACCATGGAGATGCCCATCGTGGCCGGCCGCGCGTTCAACGAGGGGGATAGGGCCAACTCGCCGAAGGTGGCAGTGGTGAACCAGAGTTTCGTGAAGAAAATCCTCAACGGCGGCAATCCCATTGGCGCGCGCTTTCAAATTGAGGAGGAGGTGGGCCGGGCGCGGCCGGTCTACGAGATCGTGGGATTGGTTCGCGACACGAAGTATTACGACTTGCGCGATGAATTCGCGCCGGAGGCCTACGTGACCACGGCGCAGGACGATCAGCCCGACGAGGGCGCCCAATTGTTGGTGCGCTCCAGCCTTCCCGCCGGAACATTGACGCAGGAGCTGAAAAGCGCGCTGGCCGAGGCTAGTCCCGAGATCGGCACGGAATTCCACGTGATGGAGGCAAACATCCTGAATTCGCTGCTGCGCGAAAGGCTAATGGCCATGCTTTCCGGATTCTTCGGCGCGCTGGCCACGTTACTGGCCATGATGGGGCTGTTCGGCGTGATGTCCAA
>DASSYL010000018.1:0-3916 GCA_035703315.1 Candidatus Acidiferrum sp.
CTTTATACAATGGCGCTCCAGAGGGCCCCTGCGCCCGCCCAGCGGCGCCGCTCAACAGCATCCCCGCAATAATCCATATTCGTTTTCGCATGACACCCAGCCTGAGACCTTCCCGCCTGTCCGTCAACCCCGTCTTTCAATCTTTCCGCGCACGGTCCTCCGTGGCTCCCCGGTGCCGGCCTGTCCGCCTTTCAATTTTTCGGCTGTACTCCTTTTTATTTTCTGTAGTAGCTTCGCTAGATGAATAACTGCGCCCCGGTCTTCGCCGGTGGTCCCACAGGTTGGGGTCCCTAACTCGTTTAGAATCACACTTCTTAAAAACAGGGGAGGGGCGGCATTCCGTCGTACACTTTTGCCGTGCTACTACCGCTCGTGCTCATGGCTCTGCTGCTCGCGGCGGGCAACATCGCGTTCTGGCGTTTCGATCCTCGCCAACCGCTCTGGCGCCGCATCCTGAAAGTCATCGGGACGCTGGCCGTCACCGCCGCAGTTTCCCGTTTCCTCGGACGCGCCGCTGTCCTCGTTTGGTTTGCTATCGTGATTCTTCCGATCGTTTTTATCCACGCCGTCTGGCTCCCCCGCCATGGCATAAACGGCTGGACCGCCGAGCCCCGCGACAAATACTACGCCCTCCGCGGCTGGACTAGGCCGGATGCTCGCAGCGATCGCTGACGCGACGACTACGCCGGCCGGAAATAGTTGGCAGCCCGATCCTTGAACAGGAAATACGCAACCACCGCCAGCAGCACCGCGTGTGCCGCCACTTGCCCCACCGAATGAAATGCGCTTACCACCACATGAAACGCCAGCCATGCCACCAGCAGCCACCGCGCCCAGCTATGCCCCAGCAGCAAGAAAATCCCTCCAACGATCGCCGCGATCCGGATCAGCGAAATCAGCGTCAACGCCCAAGTCGTCCGCTCATTCGCGGCGTGATACAGGAGTCCCGCCGTTCCCGCCACAATGAACAACAATCCCAAAATCGTCACTGCCCACGGCCGCTTCAAGAAACGTTCTCCCCTCGCGCCAGCTCGCCCATCTGGGTACTTTCTGCTTGGTACTTTTTCTCCTTCAGCGGAAACGCACACTATCCAGTGCCGCTCCGCACGCCTTGTGATACGTCTCAAACTCCGCTTGCGGCGCGGTGCAAACGAAATACACCATGCCCTCCGGCCTCGCGACCGTAAGCAGCCAGTCAGTCTCCTTGCCTCCGCCCGGCGAATCATTCACCAGATAGGTGGACATCGCCGGCTGTTCATTCAGCTTCACGCTCTGCGACTGGCGCATAATCTTCATGTTCGGATTGGTTTTCAGCAGCTCGCTGATAATCTGCTGGGTTGAGGTCTCGAGCATTCCAGCGTCGCTTCCTTGGCCCTTGGCCGTGCCCACTGTCAATCCGTACGCCAGCGCCCCGTGCCCGCTGCCGTCATTCACTACTCCACCTTCGGGCCCAAACGTCGCCCCGTTCTCATCGCCGCCAAACTGCTTCCAGTTGTCCGGATACCGTAGCGACAATCCCGAATTCTGATACGCCGTCGTGTTCCCCGAAGGTGGAGGTGGCGGCCCCGGCGGTTCGCTTCCTCCCGCAGCTGCCGCTCTCGGCATATTCTTTTTCACTACCGGCAGCTTCATCACCTCGCGTTTCATCGCTTCAAACTCCGGCGTATCGCGACGCGCGTTCGCGGGCACCCCGCCGAGCTTTTCAATCTCTTCGTCGACACGCTCCACGCGGTTTTCCGGATTCGGGTGGTCGCTCAAAAACGCCGGCGGGTTCTTCCCTTTCGTTTCCTGATTCAGCTTTTCAAAAAATTGCGCCATCGCGCGCGGATCGTAGCCGGAGTCGTACAGCACTTGCGTCCCCATCACATCGGCCTGCGTCTCCGCGCCGCGCGAATATTTCAGCAACACTCCTCCCGCCGTAAATGACCCCAACTGCGTCAGCAGCGCCCCGCCAGTGCTCCCTCCAAACAGGGCGCCAAAAATGCCTACGCCCGCTTGCGCCGCCTGGGCCTTCGTGGCCTGATTCGTTCCATGGCGCAGCGCCACATGCGAAAGCTCGTGCGCCATTACCGCAGCCAGTTCCGCCTCAGTGTCCGCCGCCTCAATCGCCCCGCGATTCACGAACACATATCCGCCCGGCAGCGCAAACGCATTGATAGAGCGGTCGTTCACGCAATGAAATTCCCACGGGTACTCGACGCCGTTGGTATTCAGATGCGCCACCAGCCGCTTGCCCAGTTGCGTCAGATACGCGTCCGCTCTCGGCGAATTGCACATTGGCAATTTTCTCGCCGCGTCCGAAGCCGCCTGCTTTCCCACTTGTACATCCTGCTGCGGTGAAAACAAGTTCCACCCCGGCTTCAATTGCGTCCGCTGCGCAAACGTCGGCGCGCAGCTCAAAACGACAAGTGCAAGAAATGAAATGAATGAACGTCTTCCAGAGGCAGGCATCTCTTCCTCCCGCGGCTTTCTTCACTCTAACGCGGCGGGATACAAAAGAAAAAGGCCCGAGCGATTTTACTCGCCCAGGCCTTTGTCAGGGGGTGGTTAGGGGGAAACTCTTAGCGCGCCATGCGCGGTGTCGGCTCCGGAACTTTTTCGCTGGCCGGCGGCTCCACGGTTTTACCGCTCTTCGCTTGCGCTGCTTTCAATAACGTCACCGGCTCCTGCCGACGAATCGGCATGGAAAGGTTTTCGCCTTCGCGCGTGAACGTCAGGCAAGCTTCCTGCTGGTCGAAATCGATGCAGATCAGATCGCCAACGTGGATCTGTTCCGTGGCGAGCAAATTGGCCAACGGGTAGACAATGTTGCGTTCGATAGCGCGCTTCAGATGCCGCGCGCCGTACCGCTGGTCCGTGCCTTCCTGCAGCAGAAACTCCCTAGCCGAGCTGGTTACGCGGAACAGAAATTGCCCGCGCGCTGTTTCGAGCACCCGTTGCTGCACCTGGCCCAACTCGATCTCAAGGACTTCTTCTAACTGGGCTCGCTGCAGTGGATGAAAGACCACCACTTTGTCCAGGCGGTTCATGAACTCCGGAGAGAATTTTCTCCGCGCCGCTTCCACCGCCGTGCGCTCGACTTTCTCGTCGAGCCCCGTCACCGGTTTGTCTTTCGGCTGAATGAAGCCCATTCCGCCCTGCATCAGCTCCGTGATCTCCCCGCCGCCCAGGTTTGACGTCATGAAAATTACCGTCTGCGAAAGGTCCACCCGCCGGTTGTCCCCCAGCGTCAAAGTCGCTTTGTCCAGCATCCCCAGCAGCAACTGCCACAACGCGTCCGAAGCTTTCTCAATTTCGTCGAACAATAGAAAACTCAGCTTCAGCTTCTCGGTGTGATTCTTCGCCAGCTCTTCCTGTGTGATTAAGGGATGCGTCTCGCGGTGGCCCAAATATCCCGGAGGCGAGCCAATCAGCTTCGCGATTTCATGTGAGTGCTGGAACTCCGCGCAGTCCACCTTGATCACGGCGCGAGGGTCGCCAAACAGTATTTGCGCCGCCGCTTCCACAATGCGCGTCTTGCCAGAACCGGTTGGTCCCAGAAACAACAGATTCCCCACCGGCCGACCCGGCGAATTCAGCCCCGCGCAAAATACCTGATACAGGTCCACCAGCGACTGCACACCCTCCTCCTGCCCCACGATCTTCGACCGCAAAGCGCCTTCAAAGTCACGGGTGTCACTGCTGCGAATGCTGGGATTGAGTTGTTGCCGGACGGCTGGTCTCATCGCGCTTGCTCCCGTACTCGTTGGTCTTGCCATGGCGACGCTGGTGTCTCAACAAAAGGCTCGGGAGTTCACTGTGCAGGATTGAGACCATTCCAAAAACTTTCCTGTGTTCTCCGGAACTATTTGATTTTCAATGAGATAGCAGAACCGCAAGTATGGAGATTGTCTCATGCGATGAGACGGTGTTTCAT
>DASSYL010000048.1:0-3130 GCA_035703315.1 Candidatus Acidiferrum sp.
GATTCAGCCAGCCGATGCGCTCCTCGCCGTCCACTTCATGGCTGCTGTAAAGAGTCTTCATGCCGAAAATCACCGGCAGAAACAGCACCGGCAACACATACAAAACCCGCGAAGCCGCTTCCAACGGCCGGCGGATCAGAATGCCCCATTGGCCACCCGTCAGGTGTTGCAGCATCAGCAA
The DNA here is from genome assembly GCA_035703315.1 of Candidatus Acidiferrum sp. GTDB lineage: Bacteria > Acidobacteriota > Terriglobia > Acidiferrales > UBA7541 > Acidiferrum. The sequence continues at coordinate 182 of DASSYL010000048.1, forward strand.
TCCTAGCGAGCCAAGCGACCAGCCCAGGACAAAAAGGAAAGCTACGAGATAGGCGCGGTAAAAACCAGTGGAGTTCATGATCCAGCCGGCGATACAACCTACGAGCCCAATCATGCCTACGACCAAGGCCCGCTGTTCCAGCCGCGCCACGCTCTCCGGCGCTTTGTATTCCTGCGCGGTCATTCCTTGGCTCCCCCTGAAGTCGCTGGGTGGTCCAGCTGTTGCCGCAAATCTGGCGGCAAGTCAGCCGCTTTGATGTTCCGGCTCAATTGCAGTGCGCGAACATAGGCAATAATCGCCCAGCGGTCAGAAGGCGTAATGCGCTCCGAATAGCTGTACATCGCGCCAAAACCGTTCGTCATCACGTCGTAAAAGTACCCGTTGGGCGCCTGCCGCATCCGGTCAATGTGATAGCTCGGCGGATGCTTCATGCCACGCATCGCGATCATGCCCTGCCCGTCGCCCTGCAAGCCGTGGCACGGCGCGCAGAAAATTTTGTAGCGCTCCTGGCCGCGCCGCAGCAGCTTTTCGTTCACCTTCAGCGCGGGCGGAAAACCTGCGAAATCCTTGGCAACGTTGAACACGTCGTTGTCGATCGAGCCGCGCGCCACGGTGTTCTCAATCAGCGGCCGCACCGACCGTCCGTCCGCAAAGAAATCGCTTGGCGATTCCGGCCGGTTCTTCGGCTGATTGGCCATGTCCTGGCGAATCGCCTCATCGCATCCGCTAAACGCCATCGCGCACAACGCCGCTGCGACCAACACGGATGCGCTAATCTTCATCGCGCACCTCGGTTACGTGCTGGGCGTTCACGCTTTGCAGGAATCGCGCCGTTTCTTCCAAGTGGAATTTGGGGTCATGCGCTTCAATACACAGGAAAAATTTGTCGATGGAAGCCTGCTTGAACCGCCCCACATTAAACAAAGGATGATGCGGCTGCGGCAGCTTGTTCAGGGCCAGCATTCCGAACACCGCGAAGGTGGAAGCGCCCAATACCGTCAGCTCAAAGGTCACCGGAATGAATGCCGGCCAGCTGTTCAGCGGACGCCCGCCGATATTCATCGGATACGACGACATGTTGACCCACAGTTGGAAGAAAAAGCCGGTCAGCCCGCCGCCCAGTCCGCCAATCAGAGTCAACAGCGGCACCAGATCATGCCTGCGGCCGAGTCCCAGTGCCTGCGAAAGGCCCTCGATCGGGAACGGAGCGTACGCATCAATGTGGTGATAGCCCGCTTCGCGCACCTTGCGCGCTGCAGCCATCAATTCCTTGGGCGAATCGAACTCGCCGAGCAGTCCGTAGCACACGTTGGCGCGAGGAACGTTCATTCATGCTCCTCGGACGTGTGCGCCACCAGTTCCCGCATTTCCGCAATGGAAATCGCCGGCAAGCCGCGCACAAACAGGAAGAGCAGCGTGACGAACAGGCCGATGGTGCCAGCAAAGGTGCTGTAATCCCAGAACGTCGCCTGATAGCGTCCCCAGGCGCTCGGCACAAAGTCGCGCGTCAAGCTGATGACCACGATCACGAAGCGCTCCAGCCACATGCCCAGGTTGATTACCAGCGACATCACAAATAGCGCCGCCACGTTGGTGCGCACCTTTTGAATCCACAGCAATTGCGGCGTCAGAATATTGCAGAGAATCAGCGCGAAGTAATATCCCGAATATGGACCGTGCAGGCGTTGCTGCACCAGGAACACGTCAAACTTGTTGCCGCTGTAAAGCGACATGAAAAATTCAAACAAGTAGCCATACGCAACGATCAATCCGGTGGCCAGCATCACCTTGGCCATGTTCTCCAGGTGCCGCATGGTGATGAAGTCTTCCAGGTCGTAGGCCTTGCGCAGGGGAATCGCAATCGTCAACACCATCGCAAAACCGGAATAAATCGCGCCCGCGACGAAATACGGCGGGAAAATTGTGGTATGCCACCCGGGAACGATGGCGATCGCGAAGTCGAAGCTCACAACGGTATGCACTGAAAGCACCAGCGGCGTAGCCAATCCCGCGAGCAACAAGTATGCTGACTGATACCGGTGCCAGTGCCGCGCCGAACCCCGCCAGCCCATGGCCAGCATTCCGTAAATCATCTGCGCCGGCTTGTTGGTAGCGCGGTCCCGCAACGTGGCCAGGTCGGGGATCAATCCCACGAACCAGAACAGCGCGGAAACCGTTCCATACGTCGACACCGCAAAAACGTCCCAGATCAGCGGGCTCCGGAACTGCGGCCAAATCCCCATCGTGCTGGGATACGGAAACATGTAGTACGCCATCCACGGACGCCCGGTGTGGATCAGCGGGAAAATACCGGCGCAAGCCACTGCAAAGAGGGTCATCGCTTCGGCGAAGCGGTTGATCGAGGTGCGCCACTTCTGGTTCAGCAAAAACAAAATTGCAGAAATCAACGTGCCCGCGTGGCCGATACCGATCCACCACACGAAGTTGACGATCGCAAAGCCCCAGCCGATCGGAACGTTGATGCCCCATATTCCGACGCCCTTGGTAACCAGCCAGGCGATGGAGATGGTCAAGAGCATCAACAAACTGAATGCGATTGCGAATCCTACCAGCCACCCAATCGAAACCGGCCGCGTCAATACAATCGAAGCAATCTTGTCGGTAACCGAACCGTAGCTGTGCCCCGGCTCAATCACCCGCGCTAGCCGGCGAATTTCAGGCGAGTTCACGGTGCGGTCTCCCGTACTCATGCCGGCTCCTCATGTTTCTTCGCGGGTGCAGCCAGATCAGGATGCGGATTGCGCACTGCGCCCAGATACGTCGTGCGCGGCCGGGCGTTCAATTCACCCAGCATGTTGTAGTTGCGCTGTTGCGCGCGCAGTTTGCTGACGCGGCTGTTCGGATCGTTCGCATTGCCGAACACAATCGCTTCCGACGGGCATGCTTGTTCGCATGCCGTCACAATTTCGCCGTCACGAATTGCCCGTC
>DASSYL010000136.1:0-3130 GCA_035703315.1 Candidatus Acidiferrum sp.
CTTCCACGACGCATATCCGAACACCATCATCAGCAGCGCGATCAGCCACACCAGCTGCCGCCGCCGCAGGCACAATGTTACGAAGCGCTCGATCATTGCAGCAGCGCTCCTTCACGCATGAGCACCTTGTCTCCCGCCTGCACGCCACTCTTGATGATCGTTCGTCCGCCCTGCTGCTCTCCCGTCGTCACCGCTCGCTGCTCGTACGTGTTCGCTGCCACCTGCAGAAATACTGTCGTACGCTCCCCGATCAACACCAGCGCCGTCGTCGGTACCGTTAGTTCCTGCGTGTCCCACGTTTTCAGGGTCACGTTCGCAAACATCGCCGGCCGCAGCCGTCCATCCGTATTCGGATACGCGATGCGCACCTTCGCCGTCCGCGTGTCCGGATCCAGCACGTCCGCCACAAACAGAACTTTTCCGCGAAACATTTCCGACGGGTAGGCTCCAAACGTCGCCGTCGCCGGATCGCCCTTGTGCACGTAGTGGATGTCCTTCTCCTGCACGTTCGCCGTCACCCAGATGTCGGAAAGGTCCGCCACCGTCATCAGCGGCGCTGTCGGATCGTTCCGGAACTCCCCCGTCGCCGTGGTCACGTCCAGCACTTTCCCGGTGAGCGGCGAACGCACAATCAGCGGCGCGCCCAGTTGCGTCTGGTCCGGATCCATTCCCAGTTGCACCAGTCGTTGTTTCGAACGGTTGAAGTCGCTCTGCGCCGAATCCCGGTCCGTCCGCGACTGATCCACATCGCGCTGTCCGACAATCCCGTGCGCCGCCAGATCCTCTTGCCGCACGAGGTTCCGCTCCGCCTGCGCCAGCACGCTCCGCGTCCGCGAATAATCCGTTTGCGCACCTACAAAGTCCGGCGCATCAATCGACAGCAGCTCCTGCCCCTTCCGCACCGGGTCGCCCGGATGCACGTAGAGTTGCAGCACTCGGCCGTTCAAAGGCGGCAGGATTCGCGCATAGCGCGCTGGGTCCGCTTCGACCGACGCCGGCGCCACCACCTGCCTGGTAAATGTCGTCAGTTGCGCGGTCTCTACTTCGAGGCGTCCCGCCAGCGGCGACCCCGCCGGCACAATCACGCGGTTCCCCGCATGCTGGACCGCCGAGCCATCATCGGCCGCCGCTTGCTTGCGGCCTTCTCCGCAGCCGCACAAAACGGCCGCCATAAAAATAAAAAGCGCCATCGCACTTCGCATAAAATCTCTCGCCTGGGGAATAGACCGCCTGCCAACACGCCATTTCATTAAACGCAGCAATGATGAATGGCTTGTAACACCGCAAACCGTGATACTATACCCAGTATAGTATGTCAAGGAGGGACTGACTGTGGCTCACACCACCGCTGAAAAAAAGAAGCTGCTCGCCAGAGTCAACCGCTTGCAAGGCCAGTTAGAAAGTATACGCACCGCTATCGAGGAAGAACGCGAATGCGCCGACGTCCTCCAACAAATCGCCGCATGCCGCGGCGCCATCAACAGCCTGCTGGTTGAAATCATCGATGGCGAAATCCGCTTTCACGTCCTCAGCAAAAACTCCAAGCTCGATTCCCGTGAAGCCCAGGCCGCCGAAAACCTGGTCGCCATCCTCCACCGCTACATCAAATAAGCAGCACGAACTTCGGCTTGCCTGAGCCTCGAAGCTCTTCCCCGGACTTTACTGCCAAGGCTTCGCACTCATACAGAGTTAGGGCGCCGCGTCCTCGGTTTTTGAGGGCGGCGTGCCGTCGTCTCTTGCACTTCGCTTCTCCGCCCATTTCCGCTCAATGTGCTGAACCAGCCTCGCCATCCCTTGGGGCACGCTTTGCTCCAGCATCTTGGCCTGCGTCACCAACGTTCCCGCGCCAGCTCCGCTCAAACGAATCTGTTGCGTAATTCGAGTCCGCTCGACATCCAACTCGTCGAAATTCCAGTCAAACGCCACCAACGCGCCCATGAGATCCATCTCAATCCGTGCCGCTTGTCCCTCCACCACTTCCCGAATCGTCGACTCCAACTCCTGCCCCGGCAACTTGGCCGTGATTCGAGTCCCTATCGCAAACGGTCCATCAAATTCAAACCGCGCCGGCGGATCGTCCCAATTCTCCGCGTTGGTCCAATACGCCCAAGCAAACACGCGCGGCGCGCCGCACTCCACCCCGTGCACAAACTCCCAAACCGGTCCACTCATGCGAAGCTCCGCATCGCCGGAATCGCTTGTCGGCAGCCAACGCGCTTCGGTCAGGTTTCGCAGTGCAGGGTTGTCCCGGCGGAGAGTCAAAATGACGCGCCGAAACCCCTCGCGCTCACTAGAGCGAATCCCCAGGCGCGAACCTCGCTAGCCGAGGCAGCCGACCCGCAAAAATTCCGCTTTACAGGGCTCTAGAGTCACGGGTTCGCAATCGACACTCAATAAGCCCGTGCGAAAACCGCTCGCTCTTTCGCAGCTTGGCCGCAATACACGCACTTACCGGTCCCGGCTGCCCCACCCGCGCCCAGCACCGCTTCCTGGTCCAGAGGAATGCACCGCATGGTAGCCCGCGTCTCTTCCTTGATCTTTTCTTCGCAATCGCCGCTGCCGCACCACCCTGCGAATGCGAATCCGGTTTCGACGGCTTTCTTGAACTCGTCGTACGTCGCCGTTGCCTGCGTGTTCGCGCGCCGAAATTCGAGCGCCTTGTTGTACAGGGCTTGCTGGATCTCCACCAGCAGCTTCTCGATCGTCACCGGCAAATCCGCCAGTGCCGCCGCGATCTTTCCTTCCCGCCCCGGCCGGTCCCGCCGCGCCACCACTGCCGACTGCTTGGCCACGTCCTTCGGCCCCAGCTCGACGCGCACCGGCACTCCACGCATCTCCCAGTCATTAAACTTCCAGCCCGGGCTCTGCCCTTCGCGCTCATCCAGCACCACGCGAATCTTCGCCTTAACTAGTTGCGCCTTCAGTTCTTTCGCCGCGCTCACGACCGCAGATTTTTCTTCGTCGTTTTTGAAAATTGGCACAATCACGCACTGGTACGGCGCCAGCCGCGGCGGCAGCACCAATCCCTGGTCGTCGCCATGCACCATGATGATCGCGCCGATAAATCGCGTCGAAAGCCCCCACGACGTCGTCCAGCAATACTGCTGCACGCCGGTGTGGTCCAGGTCCT
>DASSYL010000141.1:0-2710 GCA_035703315.1 Candidatus Acidiferrum sp.
TAGGCGGTGGCCACGTCGCTAATCAGTGTCGTGACCACCGCTTTTCGCGTCCAGTCCGCGCCCAGCAAATCGGCGCGCGATGCTTCCGTCGCCCGCCGCAGCCGACCCCAAATGTCGATCTCAAAGCTGAAAAGGTTTAGGAAGACCTCACCAAATGTGCGTTGGCGGCTGGTTCCCCTGGGAATGGTAAATTCTCCCCGTCGCGATAACTCGCGAGAGGGAACATCGGCCCCGATGCCGAAGTTTGGATACTGATCCGCCTGTGTAATTCCGAGGTTGGCGCGCGCCGCGTCGACGCGCGCAACCGCATCCCGCAGATCGTAATTCTGCTGCAGCGCCGTGCGGATCAATTCCTGGAGCTGTTCGTCTTGGAAAACTTCGAACCATTTCAGCTCGGCGATGGATTGCTTGTCGGGAGGTATCGCAGCAGAGGCGCCGCGGAATGAATCCGGCGTTGTCACGGCAGGCCGCTGGTAATCCGGGCCGACCATGCAGCCGCTCAGAAGCACCATCAACATTATCGTCGCCCACCGGCGCGCTCTCATATTCAGATGTCGGATCATTATTGCGTCACCCCACTTCGGGCGCGGGTTGCTGCACTGGGACCGCATGCTCCTGACCACGGCGCGCGAGTCGCTCTATCGCGTAAAACGAAACCGGAATGAGTAAGCTCGCGAAGAGCGTGTCGAAGGCCATTCCCATGATCACTACGGTGCCCAGTATTTGGCGCGCTGAGCTCCCGGCGCCCGAAGCGATCCACAACGGCACGCATCCTAGAATGAACGCGAGCGATGTCATGAATATTGCCCGACGGCGTATCCTCATTCCTTCCAGTGCCGCGTCGATCAGACTTCGTCCCTTCTCGAACTCGATCTTCGCGAATTCGACGATCAGGATCGCATTCTTCGCCGCCAGCCCGATGAGCACAATCAGACCGACTTGCGAGTAGGCATCGAAAGGAAAATGGCGCAGCCATAAACCACTGAACGCGCCGAGCACCGCGATCGGAACCGTCAAAAGAATCGCGAACGGCAGCGACCAACTCTCGTAGAGCGCGGCAAGAATGAGAAACACAAAAAGCAGCGAAAACCCGAAAATCGTGGCTGCGGACACACCCTTGTCTGCGGCTTGCTCCTGGAATGACATGCCCGAGTAGTCGAAGCCCATTTCCCGCGGCATCGTTTGAGCGAATACTTCTTCCAGCGCCTGCCTACCCTGACCGGAACTGTAACCCGGCGCGAGACTGCCATTGATTTGTGCCGCCCTGTAACCATTAAAGCGTAACGTAAATTCCGGACCCGACGTCGTTTTCATCGTCACGACCGTCGAGAGGGGCACGGGGTCTCCGTCATTGTTCCGAACCCGGAAGAGCCCAACGTTGTCCGCTTCCGTCCGAAATTCTCCTTCCGCCTGCACGTACACCTGCCACACCCGCCCGAAACGGTTGAAATAGTTGACAAAGAGTCCTCCCATGAACGTCTGGAGCGTCTGATAGACCGAATCCAGATCCACACCCTGTTTGAGGACCTTGTCACGATCGACATCTGCGAAAACTTGTGGCGCGCTTGGGATAAACGTGGTCGTCAGGGACGCAAACTCCGGCCGCCGGCGCGCCGCCTGAAGGAAGCGATCAGTGTTTTGCGCCAGGAACTCAACGCCCTGTCCCGATCGATCTTCAAGCATGAATGTCGCTCCGCCGGAGGTGCCGATGCCGGGAATCGCCGGAGGTGGAAACCCGAATATTTGCGCGTCGGGAACTGTCGCGAGCCGCTGGTTCAGATTCCGCAGGATGGCGTCCGCGGTCAATCCTGAGCCGCGCTCACCCCACGGCTTGAGCGTGACAAAATAAAATGCGTTGTAGGTGGCATTTACAAAGCTCAAAAGGCTGAAGCCGACAACCGTGTTGTACGTCTGAACACCCGGAGTGTCTTTCAGAATCGCTTCGATTTTTTTGGCGACATCGTCCGTCCGCTGTAATGATGCCGCCGTCGGCAGTTGCACGTTGAGGAAAAAGTATCCCTGATCTTCTTCCGGCAGCAATCCGGTGGGGAGGCGCGAACCAAAAAAGCCCGCGGCAAGAGCGACCACAACCAGCAACAAAACCGAAAACACTACCTTGTGGAGCAGCACGTCGCTGCCGACGAGATAGACGTGCATGACTTTGCCAAACCCTCGATTGAAGCCGCCGAAAAATCGGCCGAGCAGCCCGCGCGATTGCTTTCCCGGCTTCAGCAGCAGCGCCGCGAGCGCCGGTGAAAGCGTCAGGGCGTTGAACGCCGAGATCAGAGTTGAGATCGCAATGGTCACGGCGAACTGATTATTAAGTCGCCCCGTAATGCCTCCGACGAATGCGGCCGGTAAAAATACGGCAGCGAGAACCAGCGCGATCGCTACCACGGGGCCGGAAACTTCTTCCATGGCTTTAAGAGTCGCATCGCGCGGCGAAAGCCCGTGTTCGATGTGTTGCTCGACGGCCTCGACGACGACAATCGCATCGTCGACCACGAGCCCGATGGCCAGGACCAGACCGAACAATGACAGAGTATTGATCGAGAAACCGAGCAAAGGAAAAACAGCGAAAGTGCCAACCAGCGAAACCGGTACTGCGAGGAGAGGAATCAGAGTGGCGCGCCAGTTCTGCAGGAAGATAAACACCACCAGGACCACCAGGATCAGCGCCTCGACGAGCGTCTGGACGATCTCTTTGATC
>DASSYL010000553.1:0-5624 GCA_035703315.1 Candidatus Acidiferrum sp.
CCACATGCGATCGTAAATGTTCTTGAACGGCACGTTTTCGTAGAACAGATCCATGCCTACTTTTCCGAATGACGTTCCGTAGTGCGCGAACGCGCGGTTACAAATCGTCGGCCCGGGAATGGACGAAAACCAGCCGTTGAAAACCGCGAAGCTCTGCGCCAGCGTCGAAAGCACCGGCAGTTTCTCCGGCGGAAAGAAGTACATGATCTTTCGCGCGTGGTCAGCATCCTGCTGCTGCTGAAAATAGCTTTGGATGAAGCCGCTCATCGGCGGCGTGGCGGGGGGACCAGACGTCCCGAAGTAAAGCTGCTGGTGTACGCCGGGAAAGTGATGGTCCGGATCCGGATCAAGCTGGCCCTGGAATCGGGCCTTCGGTTGAACCTTTACCGGTTCATTGGTGGTGTCGAGATTCGATTCATTCCCACTCAGCCCGTTAATCCGCGGATCCTGCTTTTTCAGCCCGCCCAGCATGTGGTCGAACGAGCGGTTTTCCATCATCAGCACAACCATGTGCTTAAGGTTATCCAGGCCTGCCGTCATGCGAGCGGTCCCCTACTCAAAACGAACTATAGATATAGTGTAGAGAGAGCCGACAGCGTTTCATGTCACGAACAAGTTAGATTTCGCACCTGGTGAAATTAACGAATTCTTGCGTGGCGGAATTTGCCTTTTTGAGTTAACGCGCCGGTTGCGATTGATGTGCCCGCAGATTTTCCGTGGTTGCGTTCAGCTTCTTCAGCATGGCCTCAATTTCGGCGTTCGAATTGAACAGCTTCCAGACCAAACCAGTCCGTTGATTTTCAATCATCACTGTAATCGGGGCCTGGTTCAGCCCCATGTAAATCGGCGACCACCAATCGTCATCCAGGTTGTAAGCGTCCCTAGGCCCGTACACTCCCCAGAGTTTATCCCCCAGATCGCGATAAAAATGTTTGAACGCCGCCATTGAAGCATCCGGCGTATACGGAAATGATGCCAGCGCGCCCGTAGGCGCAAGCGTTCCCAAATCGTGCTCCGCATCCGGCGCTTCCGGCATGTAGCCCTTGGGCCCATCGCTCGCCGTCAAGCCCCACGCGTCTGCACTGTACGTCTTGCTCTTCTTCGGATTCTCCGTCGAGTACGCGCGGTTGATCAGCGCCAGACTGCGGTTGTTCTCAAAATAGTTGGTATACAGATCCGTCAACGAATGCGGATCAAATCCCATGTACGAGTAGTGCGCAAAAAACAGCGGGCCGCCGGTGCCCACGCCCACATCCAATTTGGTCCCGAAATAAGTCGTGCCGTTCGCGTACTTTGCACCCTCCGCCAGTCCAGACCATCCTTTGCGATACAACTGCGCCGCCTCCGACTGCCCCGCCCATCCCGTGTAGTACAGCTCTGGCCCCACCGGATGTGTCGGCGAAGCAATCGCCAGCAAATACACGATCATCGTTTCGTTGAATCCCGTCAGCCGGTGATTGATGAACCAGCTCCACTCCGGCGTCCAGTGCCAATAAATCGCGTCGCTATCCGCCGTCTTGCGATACCAGTCCCATTCCATTCCTTCCCACAAGCGCGTGATCCGCGCCACCAACTCTTTCTCCGCTAGCGCGTCGCGATTGAAATATTGCCGCGCCGCCAGCAGCCCTTGCATCAAAAACGCGCTCTCCACCAGATCTCCGCCGCTATCCACCATGTCGAATACCGGCAGCGTCTTCACTTCTTTCCCGTCCATGAAGTGCGACCACACCCCGTGATACCGTGGTGCTTTTTCGAGAAATGTTGTAATCCTGTTCAGGCGTTCCGCGCCCTGCTCGCGCGTAATAAATCCGCGATCCGTCCCGACCACCAGCGCCATGATTCCGAATCCCGATGCTCCCGTCGCAATAATCCGGTCGTCGCCGGGAATATTTTCCAGCGCCATCCCCGAATATGGGTCCGCGCCCTCCCAGTAGTAGCGGAAACACGCCTCCTGCAGCATCGTCAGCAACTCATCATCGCTCATCGCGTGCGTCGTCGCAGAAGCCGCCGCGCTCTGCGCCGACTCGCGATACTCCGCATTCGACACCGCCACCTTGTAGTACGCCGTCTGCCCCACCTTTCCGAGAAAATCCGTGTAGCGACGAATTCCCGGCGTCTGAATCCCGATCGGCGCAAACTCCTTTCCGTCGAACGATCGGTAAATCACAAACCGCTCCGGCGTCGTTCCGCTCGAACGCGTCACCCGGTAGTCCCAGCTCAAATCAATGTGCCGCTCGTACGCCGTCGCCCGCAGATTCGCAGGCGTTGCCAACGCTTCCGCCTTCCCTCCGCCTGACTTTCCCGTGCGCGCGTTGTCAATTCGAATCTCATCCACAAACAGAGTATGCGTCGCCCCATCCGGTTCGCCTTGCTCAAAAATCAGCGTCCTCAGTTGCTGCGGGTCAAATGGATGAATCGACCCGGTCTCGATCTTGCTGAACGGTACAAACACGCGCGTCCACTTCTTTGCCGGAATGTCGCCTGAAAACTGGCCCAGCTGTGCCGGCTTCGAAAATTGCCGCGCCATGTCCAGCAGCCGGAACCGTGGCATCGCCGTCGCCCGAATCGCTTCCGGCGCGTACACCCAGAACGACAAGGTGTCACCAGCAAAGTGATAATCGCGGTTGCGGAACACCAGCACGCCGATGTCCGCTGCCCATGCGCCGCCAGCCTTTGACTCCCACGCCACCTTTATCGAATTTGGCCCGGTAAAAAATGTCGTCCCGTCCAGCGGCAGCCGCTTCTCCCGTGTTTCCAGCGTGCTCGGTTCCACCGCCTTCCCCGCTGAATAGTAGTAACTCTCGCTCTTCGGCCCGTTATCGAAAAAAATGTGCCGGTAATAGGAACTTTGGCCGTGCGCACAGGACGGCAACAGAATGGCGGTGAACAGCAGCGCGGTAGCGGTGAACTTCCAGACGACTTTAACGACCAAAGCAGGCATCCGACTTCTCCAAAATGCAAACGGCAAAGTAATTGGTGCCCAGAACCGGGGCTACCGCATCTAACGCCGAGTGCTGATGGCCATTCGGTTAGATGCGCGAAGCTGATTGCGGCGCGAGATGAAACCAAGATTCAAGGATTCATTGGCAACCGGGACAGCCGGATTTTACATCAACCATACTACTGAACAGTAGTACTTAATCGTTTTACCAGAGCTGGAAAGAGCGGGGGCTTGCCGGCAGACTAGGGGTGTTTACAAATGAAAATTGGAAAACTTCTGGCCTACGGGCTAGCTGTGTTTGCGTGCCTGTATCTCTTCGCTCCGATGGCAGCGGCGCAGTACCGTGCGGGGATTCAGGGCCACGTTCTGGATCCGCAAGGCAACGCCATTGCCGCCGCGTCCGTGACCTTAACCAACCTCGAAACCAACAAGACGCAACAAATCTCCTCTGACGAAGGTGGTGTCTTCAACTTCCTGAGTCTACCTCCTGGCCACTACAGCATCCAGGTCGAGATCGCCGGCTTCAAGAAGAAAACTCTCGAGGACGTCGAAGTTGCCGGCGAACGCACCCAGGCCGTCAACATCACCCTCGAACTCGGCGAAGTCACCCAGTCTGTTACCGTCAACGGCAACGAAATTCCAGCTCTCCAAACGGAATCCGGCAACATCACAGGCACGCTTTCCACGAACGAGGTACAGAACCTGCCTTCGCTCGGACGCGATCCCTTCCAACTGCTTCGTCTCGCGCCCGGCGTGTTCGGAGATGGGTCGCACAGCGCGAGTGGAGGCTCACAAAATTTGCCGGGAAGCCAGGGCCCGGGTGGCACGGCTGCCAGCAGCTCCATCTTCCAAACGGAAAACCAGGTACAAGTGAACGCCAACGGCCAGCGCAACACTGCCAACAGTTTTCAGCTGGACGGAGTCTCGGTCAACAGTCTCGACTGGGGCGGAGCCGCCACGATCACGCCGAACGAAGAGTCCATCAAGGAAGTACGCGTCACGGCAAACTCCTACGATGCGCAGTACGGCCGAACGAGCGGGGCGCAGGTCGAGATTGTGTCGCAGAACGGCACTAACGACTACCACGGCAGCCTGTTCATGAAGATCGACCGCCCGGGATTGAACGCCTTCCAGCGCGACTTCGGCTTCGAAGGCCCGACACAGCGTGTCACAAACCAATTTAATCAGATCGGCGGCAGCGTCGGAGGACCCATCATCAAGAACCGCCTATTCGCCTTCTTCTCGTACGAAACGCTAAGGAACAACTCTACCGCGCTGAACCAGAACTGGGCGGAGGCTCCGCAACTTCTGAGTGCGGGTCCCACGGGAAGCATCGCTAACAACTTGTTAAGTTTCCCCGGTGAGGGCACTGCCATCGATCAAATTCTGCCGCGGTCGTGCGCCGACGCCGGGCTCACGCAAGGCGTGGACTGCAATGCCATTGGCGCCGGCGGCGCGCAAGGTTTGGACATCGGCTCGCCACTCAGAAGTCAGCCTCTCGGTGTCAAAGATTCCACATTTGGTACCGCCGCTACTCCGTTTGGAATAGGCGGTGGCCTCGACGGCGTTCCTGACATCGCTTTCGTTCAAACAATCAATCCGACCACCGTTACTTCGACGCAGTACAACGGCCGCGTCGATTTTCAAGCTACGAAAAACGATCTCATCACCTTCAGCATGTACTACGTTCCCAATGACCAGGATTTCTTCAACGGGAATGCACGTCCAGCGAACTTCTGGCACTCCGACCGCGTGAACGAGAGCGGCGCGCTACTTTGGCAACACACCTTTGGGCCAACGCTGATCAACGAAGCGCGATTCAACGTCTCGCGCTGGTACTTCAACGAACTGGACTCGAACCCACAGGAGCCCTTTGGGTTACCCCAGGACAAAATCAACCAGCTCGGCAACATCAATGGCCAGACGATCATCTTTGGAACAAACGGCCCGGGCATCTTCTACAAGACCTCGTATAACTTCCACGACGGCGTGACCAAAGTGTTTGGCCGTCACACCTTGAAAGTCGGCTTTGACTTATACCGCGATCAGAACACCGACGTCAGCGCCTCCGGTGCTTTGCCACAATACTTCTTCAACAACCTGTGGGATTTTCTGAACGACGCTCCGATACAGGAAAGCGCCAATTTCAACCCTCAGACCGGTCAACTTACTCAGACTCGCCACTACATTCGTTCCAATAGCTATGCGGGCTACGTGCAGGACGATTTCAAGGTCAAGCCGAATCTTACCGTGAACCTCGGCTTGCGCTGGGAATACTTCGGGCCTATCTATGAAAAGTTCGACAACCTCGACGTCGCCGAACTTGGCCCGCCTTCCGCTCCGCTCACCGGAGCCTCCGTGAAGGTCGGCGGCGACCTTTACAACTCCAGCCACAACAACTGGGGCCCGCAAATCGGTTTCGCTTGGAGCCCCGGCAAATTGCCGCTGACCGGACAAGAACTGAACAACCGCCTGGTAGTCCGCGGGGGATTCGGGATCGGCTATAGCCGCGAGGAACAGGCCATCGCTCTCAACGGCCGCGCTAATCCTCCGCAAGTGGCCGCCTTTAACCTCTTCGGATCGAATATTCTTTACGCTCCTTCGAGCGATCCACAGGACTTCAATGGTTACCCGGCGAATCCCAACGCCACGTTTCCTATCGATCCGGCCACCAATCTGCCCG
>DASSYL010000261.1:0-3210 GCA_035703315.1 Candidatus Acidiferrum sp.
GCCGCGTCCGTGCGCAAGGGCGGCACCACCAGCCACATCGGCGACAACTCCAAACCCGTAGACGACCGTTGGGTTGGTTTCGCGCGTTCCATGGGCTCGATGGCTGCACCCATGGCCGGCGTTCTCGCACAACAGGTCAACGCAAATCCCGCCAGCCAAATCCGCGTGCTAGACATTGCAGCGGGCCACGGCATGTACGGCATCATCGTCGCCAAGAGCAATCCGCGCGTGCAAGTCACCGCCGTCGACTGGCCGGCCGTCCTCGAAGTCGCCAAACAGAATTCGCAAGACGCTGGAGTCGCGGACCGCTTCTCAACGCGGGCCGGTAGCGCCTTCGACGTCGATCTCGGTGAAGGCTACGACTACGTCTTCATCACCAATTTTCTGCACCATTTCGATATTCCCACCGGCGAAAAACTCCTGCGCCGTTTCCACTCAGCCCTCAAACCGGGCGGCAAGGCTATCACCGTCGAATTCGTTCCCAACGAGGACCGAGTTTCTCCGCCCATGTCCGCCGGATTCAGTCTGGTGATGCTGGCCAACACCGATGCGGGTGATGCTTATACCTTCGCCGAGTACGAAAAAATGCATCGCGCCGCCGGTTTCAACAACTGCGTACTGCAAGAAGTTGCCGACCTGCCGCAGCGTTTGGTCATCGCTGAAAAGTAGGCGAAAAACCGCATGCCGCCCGCAAAAAAGAAGGCCGCAGTCAAACAGGAAGGCCCCGAGCAGTCTCTCCGCAAGCATCTCGTCGCTCTGTTGAGAGGCGGCGAAGCCCATGTGCAATTTTCCGACGCGCTGGCGGACTTCCCGTCGGACAAGCGCGGAGCCTTCGCTGCAGGGCTCCCGCATACCGGCTGGCAGCTTCTTGAACACGCGCGGATCGCCCAGTGGGATATCCTCGAGTTCAGCCGCAACCCCAAACACGTGTCTCCCGATTTCCCCGAAGGCTATTGGCCCAAAACTCCGGTGCCGCCAAATGACGCTGCCTGGAACAAAAACGTCCAAGCCTTGCAACGCGATTTGCAGGCAATGATCGCTCTGGTCGCCAACCCGCGCGCCGATCTCCACGCACCATTCTCATGGGGCGACGGCCAAACGCTGCTCCGCGAAGCCCTGGTCCTCGCCGACCACAACGCCTACCACCTCGGCCAGCTGGTGGACCTGCGGCGCGCCCTAAAAATCTGGCCACAATCCTGAACTTCAGCGCAACCGCTCAGCCTTCCTCTGCGCCTCTCGGTTGTCTTTTGGTTTTGCTGTTTCGGCAGGAACTACGATCGCCAGTGCAACGTCACTGGCCCTTCCATCGGGTGCTCCATCGCCGCCCCGCTGCGCCGGGATTCCAGCAAGTTCGTCTTCAACGCGAAATACCACTTCGCTGGGCGGTCCGCATCGTCAATCAGCATCAGCCGCGGATTGTGCTTTAATCCCTCCGCCTGCTGGATCATCGTCTCCTGGTCCTGCCGCAAAAACGTCTTGGCGAACATCCGGAAAATCATGATGGGCAGCGGCACGTTCCAGGCTGCCAGAAAATCAATCCGGCACAAATCGCGCCGCACCGGTGTCACCGTCGTCAAACTCGAAAACCATAGCTTCCCACTGCGAATCTCTTCTGTGCGCATATTTGGCAGCACAAAATCAATCGTCGTCGTCACCGGCGCGCCCGTCATCTTCTTCAACAACTGATACGGCGCACTGTTCGAGCTCGGCGAATGCGGGCTCATGCGAAATCCGTTCGGGATGGGCTCAAACTGCTTCGCTTTTTCGTGAATGCTCGTTTTGCTCCGCCAGAACCACGATTGGTGCACAAACGGCCCATGCGCCGGATCCATCAGCCCGATAATTCCATGATCGATGTGCGAAGGCAGATCGCATTCCAGGTGTGTGCTCTTATACTTCACGCTGAACGTGGCTAGCCGCGGCGCCGCCGGAATCGTTTCCGGTAACCTTCCGGGCTGCGGACTCATATACACCCAAACATATCCATCGTGCTCCTCGCACGGATAATGCCCGGCAAAAATCCGCTCCACCTTCAATTTACCCTGCGAAGTCAGCGACGGAATCTCCACGCACCGCCCGCTGCACCCGTCAAATTTCCAGCCGTGATAGCTGCACTCCAGATTCTTTCCATCGAACCGTCCGTACGACAGCGGAATTCCTCGGTGCGGGCACGAGTCCCGCATCGCAAACGCCTTCCCTTCGTCCGTCCGTCCCAGCACCAAAGGCACCTCCAGCAGCATCGCCATCGCCAGCCGCCGTCCTTCGATCGCCGAGCTCCGCGTCGCCGGATACCAGAAATCCCACAAGAATCCCGCGTCCGCCCCGCGCTCGGCCTGCTGCGAAGACCCGCTCCCTTCGCTTTCTCGCGCGACCATTTTTGACAATTCGCTCATTTTCCTTGGCTTCTGTTGCCTTCCATGCTGATACGACTTGTGTGCACTGGAGTTCGGCCTCGCTCTTCGCGTTCCGAACACCTCCGCCCCGGTGCGGCGCGCTCCGTTTCTCTCCTGAGTCTTTTCCTTGCCGCACATCCAGAAAGTATGTCCGTAAGTTCCTCTACCTGCCCCAATTACAAATATGCCTCTCCAAGTCCTTTGTTTGCCGCACTTACAAAAAAATCCAGGGGGGACTCCCCACTCGTTCTCTTCCCGAAAGGAAACTCGCTGGTCCTTCCGAGTGGCTATTTCCGGCTTCATCTTACAGCAATTTCTCCCAACTCGATTTGCCGCTCGCGTCCGCCGACTGCTATCATAAGAAACGATCATGAAGTTCTCTTCTTTCTATTAGCCGCCCGGCACCCCTCCCCTCAGGGGACTCCGTCGTCCCTTATTCGTCTCGCTCATTTCAACTCAATCGGTCTTTTTCAAATGGAATTTTGAGGCCGGAAAACTCTTTCGAGGTCACCATGGCAGTCCTTACCTTAAACGAAAAACTCGATCAACTCGGCCATCGCTACGAGGAGATGACTCAGCAGCTCTCCACGCCGGAAGCTGTTTCCGACTCGGCGCGCTTCCAGAAGCTCGCCAAGCAGCACTCCGAGCTCGCCGAAATCGTCAATAAGCACCGCGAATTCAAGCAGATTGAAAAAGATCTGGCCGGCGCACACCAGATGGTGCTCGAAGCCGAAGACCCGGAAATGAAGCAGATGGCGCACGACGAGGAAAAGCAGCTGGGCGAACGCAGGGAAATTGTCGAGCGCGAGCTAAAACT
>DASSYL010000292.1:0-5087 GCA_035703315.1 Candidatus Acidiferrum sp.
GATTCCGCTACCAGCCGGCGATTTCGGCGGCGGCTTCGCCAGCTTGCCTGCCAGGTAGGTCGGAGCTCCATTTCGTGGCCACAAATCGCTGGCCAGTGACTTTATCGGCATCCTGGGAAATCAGCCAGAGGAGTGGCGGAACCATGACGTCCGGATCCAGGAAATTCGAGCGGACTTCGTCGGGCACCGAATCCGGGACCATTCCGGTGCGCGTGGCCCCGCCAGGCAGAAGCGCATTGACGGTGACTCCAGTGCCTTGCAGTTCTTGCGACCAGATGATGGTTTCCGATTCCAGCGCAGCTTTTGAAGGACCATAGGGCGAGAATCCACGGCGGCGCATAGTCTCGCGGCTCACGGAGATGTTGATGATGCGTCCCCAGCCGGTTCGGAGCATTACGGGCACCGCAGCTCGTGCCATCAGGAACGGTCCGTTGACGTTGGTGTCGACGATCAGCCGCCAGGTCTCAGCTTCGATCTCCCAGAAGCGGGTTGGCTGGGCCATAAACGAATCGCTCACATGCTTCATGCCGCGGCCGGCATTGTTGACCAGAATATCCAGGCGGCCAAACCGCTTCACGGCCGCATCCACAACGATTTCGCAGTCACTCGGCTTCGTTACATCGGCAACCAGAGGAACCACGCTGGCTTGAGCGTTGAGGTCTTGTGTTTCCCGGGCAACGGCTTCGATTTCGCGCCGTTCGCGCCCCACGGTCGCAATAACGTGGACTCCGCTTCGCGCCAGGCCGAGCACAATGGAGCGTCCAATTCCCCGTCCACCCCCGCTTACGATCGCGACGCGCTGTTCATCCGGTCCCAAGTCCATGGCCCTTTATCCTGCATGATCCGGCAAAAGTATCCGCACTCTCTGTGAAAGATAGCATGCGGAACGACCTCGCCACATCGCACGTCAACAATTTCATCCATCCCTACTAGAAAAAAATAAGCTTGCGGGGGAAGACACAAGGGAATAAAGTCTGCCGCGTTACTCCCAGCTTACGTATCGTTCGCGAACTCCAAATACCAATTCGGGTGAGAAATACAAACAAATCTATCTGGCGGAGAGGCAGGCGATGAAAAAACACTCTGGCGAAGGAATCAACCGGCGAGACTTCATGAACGGGATGTTGATTGCGGCGGGGACGGCGGCGGTGGGCGGATCATTTCCGATGCGGATGTATGGGAACCCGACGGCACTGTGCGATGGGGACATCGGGAGCGATCCAAGAGTGCTGCGAGGCGGGAATTTACCGTCGGTCTTCAATATTGCGCACTGGCTGCGCGACGGGCGGCTGACGTTCAAGACCAACAGCGTGTTGATTTCGTCGTCGCCGTGCGACAGCTATCAGGGAAGCCAGCCGATCCTAGCGGACAACGGCAACTACGAAGTGATTATTGTAGGGGGCGGCATGTCGGGGTGCGCAGCGGCGTTTTACCTGACGCGGCAGCGGCCAGGAACGAAGATTTTAATTCTGGATGGGCAGCCGACTCCGGGCGGAAACGCGAATCGCGACGATGCGCCGCCGATTCCGGATGTGGCGTCGACGGCGACCGCCTATGCAGTGCAGCCGTACGCGCCCTTCTTGAATGATATTTACGATACGACGGGAATCTTGTGGCAGAACCATATCGTGCCGGGGCCGTTTTACAGCTACTACTTCGACAGCCAGACGCCGTATGTGAATCCGGGAACCAACAGCTGGAACATCGACACTTATGGAGCAGGGTTGAACTCCGTCCCCTACCCTATGAACATCGTGAACGATTTGAAGGCAGCCCGGCAGGATTTGCAGAACTGGTATCACAAGCCGGGGGCACCGACAGACCCGGCGGACAACAGCGACCCGAAATTTGATTATTTGTCGCCGATGACGTTTGATTCGTATTTGACGCAGACCATGGGATTCCACCCGGCAGTGTCGGATTTTTATACGCGGTACGCGGTGGACGCGCTGGACGGAACGACGGCGCAGGCTTCAGCGTACACATCGATCAGTTTTCTGGGGGCGGAATATTTTCCGGAGTTCGCCTATCCGGGCGGGAATTCGGGGATGCTGCGGCATGTCGTCAAGTGGCTGATTCCGGGGGCAATTGCAGGAAGCACGGATGCCGAGATTCTGGCGAATCCGTTCGACCTGGCGGCGATGGACGCGGCCGGAAACAATGTGCGGATGCGACAGGGCGCGCTGGTCCTGCGCGGAGACACGGCGAGCAATAGCGCGAGCGTGGTGTATTTCAAGAACGGACAATTTTTCCGTGCGACGGCGAAAGCGGTCATCTTTGCCGGGCAATCGCACACCGCGCGAACGGCTTGCGAACACTTGTTGAGCGCGTCGCAGGCGGACGCGTTCGACCAGGTGACGTTGAGCCCAGTGCTGGTGGCGAACGTGAGCATTCGCAGCGCAGCGCCGGTGGTGGACCTGGGATACGACGCGTACTACTGGGGCAGCCAGTATTGGGCGGACTTTGTGGTGGCGGACTGGGTTGGCCCGAATCGGAATGATGCAAGCCGGCAGACCGTGCTGACGTTCTATGGAGGGAACACGGCCTCGGTGGAAGATCAGCCGCATGAGCGGGTGAAACTGCTGACTACACCGTTTTCGAGTTATGAGGATTCGCTGCGATCGGATTTGAACCGCGTGCTGGCGGGACGGAATTTCGATTTCGACCGCGATGTGACGGCAATCTATTTGTACCGTTGGGGGCACAGCATGGTGTATCCGAAGCCGGGATGGCCGTTCAGCGCGCCGATCAACAAGAATGGGCAGGTGATTCGCGTGCCATCGGCGCGATTTTATGCGCGGCAGCAGATTGGGCGAATTTCATTTGGGGCGCAGGATGTGGAGTCGAGCCCCGCAAACGAAAGCGCGATCGGGGCGGGCGTGCGGACTAGCGGTGAGGTGTTGCCGCTGCTGTAGTAGGAAAACAGACGGACAAAACCAGCCCAAGACCCAGGTTGCACAGCGAGCCTGGCGCACCCAAATACGAAAAGAGCTGGGCTGAAGCCCCGCACGGCACAATATCGGACAATTTCCATATCCGCACCTTAGAAACCAGGGGTGCAAGAACTAAACACAAAGCCCCACAGCGTTGCGAGCTTTACTTCAGAGGTTGGCCGTCGACGGTTAGTCCAGCCAGCAGGGTCAGGTCTTGTTGCTGGAGGGACTTGGGGAGTTTGGCGTAGGACAGGCTTTCGGCGCTGACTAGCGATCTGACTGCGCCCTTGGCGGCGGAATCTCGTTTGATGGAGATTTAGTTCACGGAGTTCGAGAGTTGGGATTCGATGGCGCGGAGCAGGGTATGGACGCCCTCTTCTTTGCCGACGACGCAGCGGATGCCGATAGAGGTTGCCGCACGTTCGAGTTCCGCGGTTTTGTAGAGCGTGAACATCACAACGGGAACATCGGGGAGGACCTTGAAGATTCCGTCGGCGGCCTGGAGGCCGTCGGAGTCCTGCATCTTGTAATCCAGAACGATGAGGTCGGGATGCAACTCCTCGGCTTTGCGAATGGCTTCTTTCGCATCCTGCGCTTCGCCGCAAACTTCCCAGTGCTTACGCAGCTTGAACAAATGCTTGAGGGCTTCGCGCATGGATTGCCGATCCTCGGCAATGAGGATGCGAGCCGCGGCTTCCGGCGTGGAATTCTCGGCTGGGGTTACCAGAGTTTCGACGGCATCGCGGATCGAGCGACGTTCCTTGACAACGAAGATCCGGGACACGCTGTTCAGCATAAGGGGTTTTAGAGGCCTGCGACATACGCAGAAAACCCTATGACGATCTGGCGACGAGACTGCAAAGTTTGGCGGTGCTACAGGCGGCGGGCGCTCTTCAAGATGCGTATGGCTCCCAAGGCGTCGAACAATGCTTGCTGTTCCTTAGGGTCCAGCACATTTGAAAAGCCGTCGATGCGCCGGAAGATGGCGGCTTCGGCGGCGCGGATTTTTGCTTCCGCAAGGGCCGGGTCCGGCTCGTGGATTGCATCTTGAAGCGCGTCTTCCCAATCGGGCGCCATCACGTTCAGCAACCTCCCAAATCGGTTTCCGGTGGATTAGAAACTCTTGCTCGTAGGGACGGGACAACGATCTTGATCAATGTAGGATTTAGATTTCTGGGAGTCACTAGGCACTTTGCCTTATAAAGATGCGCATGAAAATCTAGCTGCAGACCTGGTTGCAAAAGCAGACATAGGGCACAGGCAAGTTCAAAAAGAGCCGGGCTGGTCTCCGGCCACTACAAGACAGCGGAGACTTCGGAACCCGCAGCCTTACAAAACAACCTTAGGCGCCCAGGGCAGGAAGGTCCGGCATCCAACTTCAAAAACATAGCCGGAAGGTCGGTCAGACGTTGCGGAAGGCGCGGCGCACGAAACGGAACAAGTAGTACAGCAAGAAGGCGCAGAGGACGAGAAGCGCGACGACAATGGCGATGGCGGCCGTGGGATGAGCCGTGCCGAACCAAGTTAGCCAGACGGCGAGGAGATCTTCGCCGAAACTTAGCGCCCAATTGCTGAACGGTTCGGGGACGGTGTTGACGGCGGCGCGGGTAGTGGCTTTGGTGCCGTGCGCGGTGAGAGCGACGCCGCCGGCGAGGAGAGCGGCGGCCCAGCGCCATTCCGGCGAGACGGCTCCGGTCGCTCCATAGGCGATGACGGCTGCGGCGGGCGGACGGATGAAGGTGTGGACGGCGTCCCAGATGCTGTCGAGCCAGGGAACTTTGTCGGCGAAAAATTCGAGGAGATAGAGGCCGAAGGCTACGCCGAGCACGACGGGGTGGGAGACGATCGAGAGCGAGTCCGGAAGATGAATGACGCCGAAGCGCTGAAGAAGACCAAGCGTGGCGACAGTGGCGTAAAGATTGAGGCCGGAAGAAAAACCGGCGCCGAGAGCGAGGCCGAGGGCTTCGAGGGGATTCATGGTAGTCGCTGCCGCTGGACTCGGGAAGCCTGTATCGGTAACAGTATTCGATAAAGGAGACCGGAGAGGCAAGCGGGAGCCGCGGAGAGTTGTGCGGCAAGATGCAGGATTCTCCCGATAGTTCGGCACGGGCAGCTGCTGCAGACTTCTGCGAGTCCCCTTAGTCTCACCATTCG
>DASSYL010000300.1:0-2135 GCA_035703315.1 Candidatus Acidiferrum sp.
GAGCTCGGCGCGCTGAGTCTCGCTGTATGCGGTCACCCCTAGTTGCGCCACAAAACCTCCAGGAAATTGCGATGCGCCTCAGCTTGGTTCCAGGCGAGCCATGGCACGGCGCCGAGGCCGGCCAGGATCAGCAGAAGCAGCGCGAACATGGCGAATTCGCTTCCGCGAAGATCGTCGGTATGAACATCATTTCGGTGCGGCCCGAAAAGTAGCCGCTGCATCATCCGAAACAAGTACCAGGAGGCCAAAAACCATGTGAAGAGAATAGCGGCGAGTCCCCAAGAGATCCCGGCGGGTTGAAGCAGCAAGCTGATTTGTCCGGCAAATAGACCGAAGGGCGGCAGACCCACTGCCGTCATGATCAACAACGCCATGATCGTGGCAAAGCGCGGCATCGGCCGAGCTAATCCATGGGTGCGATCAAGAGTCACATTTCCATAGCGTGCCCGGATGCAGTCCCAGGTCAGGAGCAAGCCTGCGGTGAGCAACGCAACCGCCGCCGGATAAACGATGAGATTTTCACCGGCGGGAGTTTGGTCGGCGGCAAGAGAGCGCCAAAGAACCGAGTAAAAAGCTAGACCCGCATAGGCCAACAATCGCGGCACGGATGATTGCGCCAGCGCCCTGAGCGATCCGTAGAGCGCGCCGAACAGAGCCAGCACTCCGGCGGCGTGCATGAGGTCAGGCGGAATCTCCGACCAAAAGCGCCCGAGAAAATACAATCCCGCCGACGGCATCAGCGCCGCGAGGACGGCAGCTTGACGCGGTGCCAGGCGCGTCAAAGCGGCGATGTACAGACCGTGGAGCGGAAAGAGCGGCAGCAGGAGGCCTACAACAAGGAAAAGTGCTGTTTGTGTCGGAGATATTCCAGGCAGCCCAGCGACAGATGCCGCCGCGAGGACGGCGAGTAAGGCGACGACGTAGGGAAGGAACTTGTTGCGATTGATTCGCGAGAGCGTGCTCGTGAACAAGCGTCCAAGTCGGAAGGACAGAGCGTCCAGATAGAGCCGGTTTAACAGGAACAGATAAACCCACACCTGCAGAGCGTTCACCCACTCCGCAGTGCGCACCGTCTTTCCGTGGCTTCGCGCATAAATCAGAATCCAGCCGAGGATAATCGCCAGGGCAAACGCCGCCACCAAAAGATCGAAGGTGCGGATCGGCAAAGCGCCGGCTTGAAAATAATGAGCGACCTCGCCCGGACGCGGATAGAGGAAGTGGGTGAAGCTCTCGGCGGCGAGCAGATAAGTCAACATCACAAGAAAGAGAGTGAGCAGCATGCTCACCGCCACCTTCCACGAGGCGACGGCGCGGAGCCGATAGAGGGTCAGAATCGCCTGCGAAGAAGTGGCCCAGCCCAAGAAAAGAAAGATCACGGTTCCTTGGGAATTTCTTAGCGGAATGTCGAGAATTCCATGAGCCGCCAGAAGGATGATCAAAGGCAAGACGAGGGTCGCGAAAAAGCCCGTGAGCCAGGTAAGGCTTGAAAATTCACTTGCGTCCACATGATCTTCTTTGGGCGGCAATCGCGGCTCCTGCCGGGCAGCATGAATGACGTAGCCGCAATTCAAGAAAATAGTTGCCTTGAATAGTCCGTGCGCGATGAGATGAAAGATTGCCAAGCCAAAGGCGCCGAGGCCGCATTCCATAATCATAAAACCCATTTGTCCGATGGTGGAATAGCCCAGGGTTTTCTTGATGTCGGTCTGAACGAGCATCATGGAAGAGCCCAGGAGAGTGGTAAGCAGACCCACGGCGAAAACCAAGTGCAGGGTCGAAGGGCTTGACGCGTAGAGCGGCGCCAGCCGCGCCAGGAGAAATCCGCCGGCATTGATGATGCCCGCGTGCAGGAGGGCATGAACCGGCGTCGGCGCATAAAGGGAATCGGGAAGCCACATGTGCAGCGGAACCTGCGCGGATTTGCTCATGGCTCCAACGAAACACAATACGGTCACCAGGGTGCTGGCGTGAACCTCAAATCCACCCGGCCAGAGCGAGACTAAAGCGCGCGTGGCGGCGGCGCCGCCAAATAACTGTTGAAGATCCAATGTTCCGTAGGAGCTATAGGCCACGACGATGCCGGCGAGAAAGGCAGCGTCGCCGGCGCGATGCATGATGAACGTTCTGAAAGCGCC
>DASSYL010000331.1:0-15735 GCA_035703315.1 Candidatus Acidiferrum sp.
TGGTTTATACCGTGCCGATCGGCGGAGGAACACCGCGGCGCGTGACGAAGAATGCCCCGTCGTATTGGCATGGATGGTCACCGGACGGGAAAACGCTGGCGTTTGTCGGACAGCGCAACGGCGATTTTGACATTTACACAATTTCGCTTACCGGCGGCGAAGAAACGCGGCTGACTACCGCGAAGGGATTGGACGACGGGCCGGAATATTCGCCGGATGGGCAGCATATCTACTTCAACTCCGAGCGGAGTGGGCACATGCAGATCTGGCGAATGAAAGCGGACGGCAGCGAACAGGAGCAGTTTTTTTCGGATGAGTACAACAACTGGTTTCCGCACATTTCGCCGGACGGGAAGACCCTGGTGTTTTTGACCTCCGACCAGAGCGTGACCGGGCATCCAGAGAACAAGGATGTGATGTTGCGGCTAATGACCCTTGCGGACAAGAAAATCAAGGTGATTGCGCAGCTGTTTGGCGGGCAGGGGACGATCAACGTGCCGTCGTGGTCGCCGGACAGCAAGAGTGTGGCGTTTGTGAGTTATGTGTGGGCGTCGTCAAACGGAAGCAAGTAAGGGTCCTTTTTCAGAAGCCGGGCGGGTGTTCGCCCGTTACGTTGAAAGCGCGTTCAAGGGCGATGCCCGCGCTGCAGAGAGTTCCCTCTTCGAAAAGGCGGCCGATTAGAGTTACGCCGTGCGGGACGCGGCGGGGCGGACTGAATTTTGGCAGCGGATTTTTCGGATCGGGCGCCCAGTCGCTGCGGGCCTGGGAAACTTCGACAAAGCCTGCGCGCAGGGTGAGCGAGGGCTGACCGGTGAAGTTGGTAATGGTGAGCATTTCGTCGCGCAGTGACGGGACGAGCAGCAGGTCGACTTGAGCGAAAATGCGAGCCATTTCTTCGGCGACTTTGCGGCGCAGGCGGTCCGCTTGAACAAAGTCCACAGCCGAGAGGAAGCGGGCTTGGCGGAAGAGATTGGGCCAGGCATCGGGGACTTGCGCTTTGAGCTGATCGACACGGTGGCTTAAGACTAGTTCTTCGAAAGCGGCGGCGCCCTCGGCGAACAGGATGAGCTGGAGCGAACCGTAGGGCCAGTCGGGCAGTGAAACTTCAACCGTTTTCATTCCCAGTTTCTTGACGGTTTCGAGCGCGGAGCGATCCACGTCGGTGGCGGGATTTTCCTGCATCCATTTCGGGAAATAGCCGACGCGCAGGTTTTTTATTGGTGCGCTGGCATCGAAGTCGAGTTTGCCGGGGACGCTGGAAAGGTCGCCGGCGTCAGGCCCTGAAAGCGCGTGCAACACCAGCGCGGCGTCTTCGACAGAGCGAGTCATCGGGCCGAGCTTGTCCAGCGACCAGCAGAGGGTCATCGCGCCAGTGCGCGGAACGCGGCCAAAAGTGGGGCGCAGGCCGGTGACCCCGCAACGCATCGAAGGGCTGACGATGCTGCCGCCGGTTTCGCTGCCGATGGAAAATCCGACCAAGCCAGCCGCGGTAGCGGCTCCGGGACCTGCGCTCGAGCCAGAGGCCCCTTCTTCGAGAAGCCAAGGATTTACGGTCTGGCCGCCGAACCAGATGTCATTGAGCGCAAGCGCGCCGAGACTGAGCTTGGCGATCAGCACCGCTCCCGCTTGGTGAAGGCGTTTTACAACAGCAGCATCTTTTTCGGGCACGCGATTGCGAAACGGTTCAGCGCCGTAAGTTGTTGCGATGCCGGCAGTGTCCAACAGATCTTTGCCGCCCCAGGGAATGCCATGCAATGGGCCGCGGTATCTTCCCGCAGCGATCTCTGCGTCGGCTTGTTTGGCCTGTTTTGCTGCAAGATCGCGGGTCAGAGTAATGATGCAGCGCAATTTAGGATCGAATTGCTCGATGCGTTTCAGATAAATCTGCGTGAGACGTTCTGAAGTGAGCTTGCGTTGTTCGATCCAGCGCGACAGTTTGGTCACTGGCGCGTAGGCAATTTCGTCGTCGCGTGCCGGCAACGGCCCGGGATCGGCGTTCGAGCGCTCAAACCGATCGCGCGAAGGCCCGCTCGATCGTCCCGGTAGCACGGGATTCCATTGCGAATAGGGGGCCAGCGTTGATTCGAGAGCGATCTTGTGTGGACCAGTGCGTCGCTCGTAGAGCGCTGCCATAGTCTGCCGCCAACTCGCAGCTGCCATGTCGCGATCGGCAACGTTCAATTCAACTTGCACCAGCTTTTCCGCTTCGGCGAATGTTGTGGCGGAAACCTCGGGCCCGACGGCCGGTCCAGCACCGAACGCGGGCGGCGCTCCAGCGGGCGGCTCAGTCGGCTGCTGCGCGGGCAATTGCGCGCCCTCTTCGTTCAGCCCCATCGTCGCGCCAATCAATCCCATCGACGCGGCTGCCAAAAAATCTCTACGAGACTCAGACATGTCTCCTCCGCAAACGGCTTTGCATTGTATCGCGTCTGGAGACACAAGCGGCGCTCACGCTAGCGCGGGCCGAGTATTCGAGGACCTAGCTCAAGCGCCGATGACCGGCATTGACGTTTTATTTGCTGGCAGCCTGCGCATTGCTCTGAGCGTTGTTCAGAGCATCTGCCAGCTCAGGGTGTTCGGAGAGCACTTCCACCATGCACTGTCTTCCGAGGTCTTCGCCCCACTTGCGACCTTGTTCCTGCATTTCCGCGGTCACCTTCGGAAGAGTCGCGATCGCTTTTTGACCAAGCGGTGTCTGGTAAAACTCGATCAGGCTACGAATTTCCTGATGCGAGAAATTCTTGTCGTAAACCGGAACTGCCAGGTCCAACAGATGCTCAACATCGGCTTTTGCGGAAAACTTGGCAAAGAACAGGTCTACCAATTTCTCGCGATATTCGCCGGGTGGCAGGGAATTTGTGAGAAGCGGTTTGATCGATTTGCTCATCGAATCCATCGTTTGCACGACTAAAGCCTTGGTGCCTGCCAGATCGAGCAGCCGGCGGATATCGGCTTCTTTCGCAGGATCAATTTTCGTGGCAGCAGTTGCGTTTGATTTGCTGACCGAAGAACCTTGCATGTTGGGAGTTTTTCCAGCGCTCCCCGAAGTGCTTTGTGCATTTCCGACGATCGAGCCTAAAGTGAGGCACACGGCCAGAACAAGGCTGATTTTCATGTTTCCCTCCGTCGTTTCTTGATGCTAACGGAAGGATGGCGATCTTGATGAATTCCTTTCCGTCCGCACGGCGAAACAGCAACCTGAACGAAGGAACAGGGGGCTGCAACGGAAAGCGCGAGGGACAAATCTGATAAACTGCTGGTTTCGCGATAAGGCGACAAAGCGGACTATGACGACGATCACCATCGAGCAGGCGGGAAAATACGACGGCCAGGAAGTAACTCTGCAGGGCTGGCTCTACAACATGCGGGAGTCCGGCAAGCTACTCTTCCCGATTTTTCGGGACGGAACCGGCATCATGCAAGGCGTCGTTTCGTTAAAAGAGAATCCCGCCGCATTCGAAGGATTGAAAGGCCTGACGCAGGAATCCAGCGTCATCGTCATCGGCAAGATTCGGGCCGAACAGCGAGCTCCCGGCGGTTATGAAATCGGCGTCAGCGCAGTTCAAGTTCTGCAAAAGGTTTCGGAAGAGACGCCCTTTCCGATTCAGCTCAAAGAACATGGCGTGGATTTTCTACTCGACCATCGGCATCTTTGGATTCGCACGCCACGGCAGGCGGCCATCTTGCGGATTCGCGCGGAAGCGGTGCGCGCAGCACGCAACTACATGGACGCGCAGGGATACACGCTGACGGATGCGCCGATGTTCACACCGTCGGCCTGCGAGGGAACATCGACGCTCTTCGAAGTAAATTATATTGATGACGAAAAAGCGTATCTGACGCAGTCCGGCCAGCTATACATCGAAGCCACCGCGATGGCGCTCGGCAAGGTGTACACCTTCGGACCGACGTTTCGCGCGGAAAAATCCAAGACCCGCCGGCACTTGACTGAGTTCTGGATGCTTGAGCCGGAGGCCGCCTACGCCACGCTCGATGACATGATGGCGCTTGGTGAAGGTCTGGTGTCGGCGATCGTGCAGTCCGTCGTGAAAAACAAATCGCGCGAACTCGAACTCCTTAAGCGAGACGTGGCTAGACTGGAGAACATAAAGCCGCCATTTCCTCGCATCAGTTATGAGGATGCGGTCGATCTCCTCAACAAGCAGGGCAATCCGGCCAGATCCGGCGACGATTTCGGCGGCGACGAAGAGACCATCATTTCGAAGGAATTCGATCGCCCGGTGATGATTCATCGCTACCCCGCGGCTATCAAAGCCTTTTATATGCAACCCGACGCCGAGGACCCGAGGAAAGCGTTGGCATTTGACATGATTGCCCCGGAGGGTTACGGCGAAATCATTGGCGGGAGCCAGCGTATCCACAATTACGACTTGCTCGTTAAGCGACTGAAAGAGCACAACTTACCGGAAGAGGCGTTTCAGTGGTATTTAGACCTGCGGCGCTATGGCAGCGTCCCCCACGCCGGTTTCGGCCTGGGCCTGGAACGTACAGTGGCCTGGATTTGCGGGAGCGAACACATCCGCGAGGTGATTCCCTTCCCCCGCATGATTTACCGGGTGTATCCTTAATCTTCCTCGGCAGTTAGGAGTGGCTGGCCGCTGAACGGCGGGTGTCAGGGTAGGCGCCCACTTACCGTGCAGCCCGGCGGGCCACCGCATCTGGAAAGTGCAATGCCACAAAAAGTTCGCATCATTGGTGTGCCCATGGACCTGGGCCAGTCGCGCCGCGGCGTGGACATGGGCCCTTCTGCGCTCCGCGTCGCAGGGCTGCAAGCGCGGATCAAGCAGCTGGGCCACACCGTCGAAGACATCGGCAACCTGGAAGTGAAACAGCCCGAAGAAATGCATGTCGGCGAAAAGCGCGCCAAATATTTGCAGGAGATTGCCGAAACGTGCGGTGACATTTCCAAGCACGTTCAGAACTCCCTCGAAGCAGGTTTTTTGCCGCTCGTGCTGGGTGGCGATCATTCGATTGCGGCGGGAGTCGCGGCCGGGGTTTCTTCGCACTTTCGCAAAGACAAGAAACAGATCGGCTACATCTGGCTGGACGCGCACGGCGACATGAATACGCCGGAAAGTTCGCCCTCGGGCAACGTACATGGCATGCCGCTGGCGGCGATCATGGGCTACGGTGCCGATGAATTGGTGATGCTCGGAGGATTCAAGCCAAAGGCGGAGCCTGGGAATATTGTGATTGTCGGTGCGCGCGATCTGGACGCTCAGGAACGCAAGATCGTGAAGAAGTCCGGCATTCATGTTTTCACCATGCGCGACATTGATGAGCGCGGCATGCGCGAAGTGATGTCCGACGCGCTGAAATACGCCATGGACGAGACCGACGGTGTGGGCGTTTCATTGGACATGGACTTCGTCGATCCGTCCGACGCGCCTGGTGTTGGCACACCGGTACGAGGAGGCGTTACTTACCGCGAAGCCCACTTAGCTTGCGAAATGATTGCCGACTCAGAGGCGATGGCTTCACTGGAAGTCGTGGAAATCAACCCGGTAATTGACGAGCACAACCGCACGGCGCTGTTGGGCGTGGAACTCGTTTTGTCCGCGCTTGGTCAAAAGATTCTGTAGGCCCAGAAAAGCGTCGGACGTAATCGCCTTCCGCAGATTCAGGAAATCAGGGTAATCAGGAAATTCCGCCGAAGCAGAGATATTTAATTTCCAGATATTCGTCCATGCCGTACTTGGAGCCTTCGCGGCCGAGGCCGGATTCCTTGACACCGCCGAAGGGTGCGACTTCGGTGGAGATGAGGCCGGTATTGATGCCGACGATGCCATATTCTAGCGCTTCCGCTACGCGCCAGACGCGCGACAAATCTTTCCCATAAAAATAGGCGGCCAGGCCGAATTCGGTGGCATTGGCAAGTTCGATCGCTTCGGCTTCGGTTTTGAAGCGGAAGAGCGGGGCGACGGGGCCGAAGGTTTCTTCGCGCGCCAGGGCCATTTGCGGAGTGACATCGGTGAGGATGGTGGGTTCAAAGAAGCGGCCACCAAGTGCGTGGCGTTTGCCACCGACCAAGATCTTGGCGCCTTTTTGTTGGGCGTCGCGAATGTGGTCTTCGACTTTCGAGACTGCGGCATCGTCGATCAGCGGGCCCTGCGTGGCGCCGGCGTCGAGGCCGAAGGCGGGCTTAAGTTTTTGCACGGCGGCGGAGAGCCTCGCCGCGAAGGCGTCGTAAACACTTTCCTGAACGAGCAGGCGGTTGGTGCAGACACAGGTCTGGCCAGTGTTGCGATATTTGGAGGCGACGGCGCCTTCGACGGCGGCGTCAAGATCAGCGTCATCGAAAACGATGAAGGGAGCGTTGCCGCCGAGTTCGAGAGAAAGTTTTTTGATGGTGCCGGCACACTGGGCCATCAAAACTTTGCCGACTTCGGTCGAGCCCGTGAAGGAAAGTTTTTTGACGATGGGATTGGAAGTGAGTTCGCCGCCGATTTCTTTGGCTGAACCAGTGATGACGTTGAAGACGCCCTTAGGGACGCCGGCACGTTCGGCCAGCTCGGCGAGAGCGAGGGCGGAAAAAGGAGTTTGGGCGGCAGGCTTGAGCACGACGGTGCAGCCGGAAGCGATGGCAGGGCCGGCTTTGCGGGTGATCATGGCGAGCGGAAAATTCCATGGAGTGATGCAGGCGACGACGCCGATGGGCTGCTTGATGACGACTATGCGCTTATCGGCCTGATGGCCGGGAATGGTGTCGCCGTAAACGCGCTTGGCTTCTTCGCCAAACCATTCGAGAAAGGCAGCGGCGTAGGCTACTTCACCTTTGGATTCGGTAAGCGGCTTGCCCTGTTCGAGGGTCATCAGACGAGCGAGGTCGTCCTGATTTTCCATCATGAGATCGAACCAACGGCGGAGGACTGCGGCGCGCTCCTTGCCGGTTCTCTTGGACCAAGCTGGAAAAGCGGCGTTGGCTGCTTCGATGGCGGCGCGGGTTTCGGCAGCGCCGAGTTTGGGGACGGTGCCAAGGAGTTCTCCGGTGGCGGGATTGTCGACGTTGATGATGGTATTGGTGGGTGAAGCGACCCAGGCGCCGTTTATGTAACAAGATTGGCGGAGCAGGCGCGGATCTTTCAGCGTGACGCCAGTCGCCGCGGAATTCGGAAGAGTCGTGCTCGACATAGCAATGCTCCTAAGTATTCGATGTGACGAGCTGCTTTTGCGGTGCGGCGCTTCGCGAAACGTGACCGAGAGCGGCTTCGATGACGTCGAGACCTTCCTCAAATTGTTCTTCGGTTACGATGAGCGGAACCAGGATGCGCATCACGTTGCCGTATGTGCCGGCGGTGATGGTGATGAGGCCATGCTGGTAGCAGTATTGCGCGATTTTTTTCGTGGCGTCGGCGTGCGGTTCGCGCGTGGCGGCGTCTTTGACGAGTTCAATGGCGCACATGCCGCCGAGGCCGCGGACTTCACCGATGATGGAGAATTGTTTTTGCCATTGCTTGCCGCGCACTTCGAATTTGCGGCCGAGATGCGTGGAACGGGCGAGCAAACCTTCTTTTTCGATGATGTCGAGAGCGGCCAGAGCGGCGGCGCAAGAGAGTGGATTACCGCCGAAAGTGCCGCCGAGGCCGCCCACACCGGCGGCGTCCATGATCTCGGCTCGGCCCGTAACTGCGGCCAGGGGTAATCCGCCGCCGAGCGATTTGGCGGAAGTGATGAGATCGGGCTCAACGCCGTAGTGCTCGATGGCGAAGTATTTTCCGGTACGGGCGATGCCGGACTGGACTTCGTCGGCGATGAAAAGAATGCCGTGCTGGCGACAGATTTCACTGACGATTGCGTAAAACTCCTTCGGCGGAACGACGAAACCGCCCTCGCCGAGAACGGGCTCGGCGATTACGGCAGCGACCGATTCGGGGGCGACCACTCGCTTGAATGCGTCTTCGAGCGCAGAGGCGCAGGCGACTTTACAGGACGGATAGGTGAGGCCGTAAGAGCAGCGATAGCAGTAGGCATAGGGTAGACGGTAGACATCGCCGGGAAAGGGTTCAAACCCGGCCTTGTAGGGATGTGTTTTGCTGGTGAGGGACAGAGCCATCATGGTGCGTCCGTGGAAGGCGTCGTTGAAGGCGATGATCGAGGGTCGCTTGGTGTAAGCGCGAGCGATTTTGACGGCGTTTTCAACCGCTTCGGCGCCGGAATTGACGAGCAGTGTTTTCTTTGCGAATTTTCCCGGCGCGAGCGTATTCAGCTTTTCGGCGACGGCGACGTAGCCTTCATAAGGCGTAACGCTAAAGCAGAGGTGCAGGTATTTGTCGAGCTGCGCGCGAATGGCGGAGTCGATTTCTTGCGGACGATGGCCGGTGTTGAGGCAGCCGATGCCTCCCGCGAAATCGAGGAACTTGTTGCCATCGACATCTTCAATCGTTACACCTTCGGAGCGCGCGGCGAAGACAGGCGTGGCGTGATAGGGGCCGCGCGGAACCGCGGCTTCGCGGCGTTGCATCAAGGCGCGGGATTTCGGGCCGGGGATTTCGGTGCGCAGATTTATGGTCTTCATTTGTACTTACTCCGGATACGTTTCTGACGAAATCTTGGTGAGCGCACAGCCAAACGTGGCTATGCTACCTAGTACCAGCCGATGGGCGCTTCGTCGAGGTTGACGAAGACCTGCTTGGTTTCGAGGTATTCCTCCAGGCCCCAAGGGCCGAGTTCGCGGCCGAAGCCGGATTGTTTATAGCCGCCCCACGGCGCTTCGACATATGTCGGCTGCATGTGATTGACCCAGATGATTCCGGCCCGCAGGGATTTCACGACGCGAAAAGCTTTGTAGATGTCGCGAGTCCAAACAGCGCCAGCCAAGCCGTAGGGCGTGTCGTTGGCGATCCTCACAGCGTCGGGTTCGCCTTCGAACGGGATCACCGACGCGACGGGGCCGAAAATTTCTTCCCGAGCGATGCGGGCATGGTTGTCGACGTCATAGAAAATTGTTGGTTCCACGTAGTAGCCCTTGGCAATTTGTTTGGGGCGGCCACCACCAATGGCGGTCTTGGCTTCTTTTTTGCCCAAATCGAGATAGCTGCTGACGCGATCGTATTGTTCCTTGCTGACGAGCGGACCCATCTTGGTTTCGCGCTCGAGCGGCGGGCCGAGTTTGATGCGCTTGGCCTTTTCGGTCATGGCTTCGACAAATTTGGAATAGATTTTCTTTTCGACCAGGATGCGGCTGCCGGCGGAGCAGACTTCGCCCTGATTGATGAAAACGCCGAAGAGCGCGCCGTCCACGGCGGACTCCCAGTCGGCGTCGGCGAAGAAAACGTTGGGAGACTTGCCACCGAGTTCGAGGGTAACGCGCTTGAGGGTGTCGGCGGCGGACTTCACAATGATTTTGCCAACTGCGGCGCTGCCCGTAAAAGCGATTTTGTCTACTTCGGGATGCGCGACCAGCGCAGCGCCTGCGGTTTCGCCAAAGCCGTTCACGATATTGACGGCACCGGGAGGCAAGCCGGCTTCTTCAAAGTAATTTGCGAATTCGAGAGCAGTGAGCGGCGTCTGTTCAGCGGGCTTCAGCACGCAGCAGCACCCGGCAGCGATGGCGGGAGCAAGCTTCCATGCGGCCATCAACAAGGGGTAGTTCCAGGGAATGATTTGTCCGGCGACGCCGACCGCTTCGCGCATGGTGAAGCTGAGAGCATTCGCTGGCACGGGATTGACGTGCCCGGTGACCTTATTGGCCAGGCCGCCATAGTACTCAAAACAGGTGGCCACGTCGGTGATGTCGTATTCGGCTTCGACGATAGGTTTGCCGGTGTTGCGGCATTCGAGCTCTGCGAGCGTTGCCGAATTCTGGCGAATTTTTTCGGCGAGCCTGAAGAGGATGCGCCCGCGGTCCTGCGCAGTGGTTTGCGGCCAGGGGCCGGAATCAAAGGCGGCGCGGGCAGCCTCGACAGCGCGATCCACGTCGGCGGCATCGGCGGCGGCGACCTGGGCCATCACTTCCTCGGTGGAAGGATCGTAGACAGAGAAAGTTTTGCCAGAGGCGGCACTTTCCCACTTGCCGTTGACGAAATTCTGATAGGTACGAACTCCCGTTGTCGCACCGCTGGACATAAGAACCTCCTAACTGCTGAACTCGGTCAAGCCACAGCTTTAAAGGCCACTTTACGGCGGCCGTAGACGAAAAAGAAGAACGCCGCGGCTCCCATAAAGAAGATGGTGCCACCCACCATCCACGTTTCATAGGACGCAAGCGAGGAAATTTGCTGGGCGGGAAAAAAAGCCAGACCAATGCCCAGCGTGGTGGTCAGCAGACCACAGGCACCGGCGAGAAGCAGAGTGTTCTTGCCGTAGCGAGCGGGCTGAAAACCCTTGTCCATAGCAATCTTGAGAAGTGCTCCGAACATGTAAAGAAACGGAATGAGTTGCAGAACGACGGCCAGCGACAACATGCGTTGAAACGATTCCTGAACGCCAGAGCCCCAGAAATTCATGAGAACCAGCAGCAGCGAAACGCCGGCGTGGACGAGGAGCGCAGCGTAGGGAGTTCGATACTTCGAATGGATGCTGCCTAGCCAGCGGGGCATGTAGGAATCGAGACCTGCGACGAATGGGATGCGAGCTGAGCCACCGAGCCAGGCGGAGCCGATTCCGGCGATGGAAAGGCTCAACAAGAACGCGAAGGGAGCTGTGATCCAAGGAACGCCGACTTGGCCAGCCATGCGGGTGACGGCCTGGACGATGCCCTGGAGAACGCTGATGTCGGACTTGCTAACGGCGATCAGCAACGTGAGGGTCGCACCAATATAAAGGATGCCGGAGAGTAAACCGCCCCAAGCGACTGCGCCCGGGAGAGTTTTTGCGGGATCCTGAATTTCGTCGCCCATGACAGAGGCGAGTTCGAGGCCGACAAGGCCGAAGCAGATGACGCCGAAGGAATTGAGAACGAAACGAGGATTTGCTGGGATCTGAAAGTCAGACCAAGTGACGGCCGTGCCAAAACGAGTCCAGACAATGAGGCCGAGCCCCATCAAGAGCGCGGCCGCGACAAAAGTCCCGACGCCGCCAATATTGTTGATCCACTTGCCGACACCCAGCCCGACGATATTTAGAACGACCAGGACGATCAATAGCGCGAGGCATGCGCTGAGGGCAAACAGTTTGTTGTCGGCAAGCCCTGCGTGGCCGGAACCGAGAGCGAAGACCGAAACGCCGACGAAGTAAAGCAATACTGTGGGCACGTACATCATATTGTTGGTCCAATAGCACCAGCCCGATAAGAATCCATGAAAGTCGCCAAACACTTCCTTGGCCCAAAGGTAAACGCCACCTTCGCCGGGATAACGGTGGGCGAGTTCAACGACGGCGATGCCCTGCGGCCAGAAAAACAGGATCAAAGAGATGATCCACAGCCAGATGGTGACGCCGCCGTTGGCCGCGATGGACGGAACTACGTTTAAATTGAAAACGGCGACCACGAACAGCAGCACCAGATCGCGGCGGCCGAGAACTCGCTTCAGCTGCGGCGGGGACTCGGCGGTCTTTGCTTCCTGGGTCAACGTTCTTCTCCGAAAAGATACCGCGGAATCCGGCCGCCCGAATCGTAAAAAAGCCTAGTGGGCGGCGGCGACGGTCACCATCCCGCGCTCCGTTTGCGCCTTAGCCAAACCGGGCGCAATCTCTTCGAACACCGCCAGGTGCTTGTCGATGTCCGCTTCGCTGTGCTGCACGGAAATCGTCCACTGCTCGTCCCACCAATAGGGCTGAGCGAGTACGCCGCGATTCACCATCGCAAACCAGTAGTGGCGCCACAGATCTACGTCGATTTTTGTCCAGTCGCGATAGTTCTTGATTTCCTGGGGATAGAGCATGAGCGCGCCGTTGACTCCAGCACTGGCGACATAAGCGGTGAGACCGGACTTCTTGACGATGGAGCGGTAGCCGTCGGTTAGTTTTTTGCTGAGCTTATCCACGTGCGCATAATTTTCACGAGTGAGCACTCCTCGGAACGTAGCGAGTCCCGCGGTCATGGCGACGCGATTGGTGTTATAGGTGCCGCCGTGGAAGACTTTGTGGTCGGAGATGAGGCCCATGACTTTGCGGCTTGCGCCGAAGGCGCCAAGGGGAAGTCCGCCCCCGATGGACTTGGCGAGGCAGATCATGTCTGGCTTGACTCCGAAGTATTCGCTAGCGCCTCCCCAAGCTAGCTTCGCGCCGGTTTTTACTTCGTCGAAGATGAGCAAGGCTCCGTTCGCGTCGCAGAGATTGCGCAAGCCCTGCAGGAAGCCCGGCTCGGGTAAGCACAAGCCGACGTTCATCAAGATCGGCTCAAGAATGACGGCCGCGATTTGGCCTGGAAACTGTTTGAAGCGGTTTTCAACGCTTTTGAGGTTGTTGAAGGTAGCGATGACAACGTTGTCCACCGCGGCTTGGGGAACGCCGCCGCCGCCAGGAACTGAGTTGGGCGCCTCAATGTCGCCGTATTGATCTTCCTTTGGCTTAACGCTGACGAGCGCGGTGTCGTGGAGGCCGTGATAAGAGCCTTCGAACTTGATGATTTTGTCGCGGCTGGTTGCAGCGCGGGCGATGCGGCACGCATGCATGGTGACTTCCGTGCCGCTGGAACCGAAGCGAACCATTTCAAGTGGATAGCGCGCGCAAATTTCTTCGGCGAGTTCCCATTCCTGGTCGTGAGGCATGCCGAAGGTAGTTCCTTCGTCGAGCTTTTCCTTCACTGCTTTCACAACAGCTGGATGGCAGTGGCCGGCCATCAGCGCGCCGAAACAAAGGTTGTGGTCAATATATTCGTTGCCGTCGATGTCCTGGATTTTGCTGCCTTTTCCATTTTTCACGAAAATCGGATAGGGCTCGTAATGGCGGTAGTTGCTGGCAACGCCGAGCGGAATGCGCTGCTCGGCACGCTTATGCGCAGCAGCTGATTTCGGCGTGCGCTTCTCGTATAGCGCCAGCTCTTTTTCAAGTGCTTCGTACGACATGATGTTTCTCCGAACCAAGCGCGCCGTTTCCCGGCGGCGTGCTCTTTGCAGGTCTCTTCCCTGCCGTCAGTATGCTGCAAAAATCGTTGCGCCCTCGTGAACGCGCGGAAGCGCGGCCCTGGGGAGCCGCGCCCGCTTGAATATCTTATTCTCTAGGGCGGTTGCCTAGAAATACAGCTTCAGAGCGAACTGCATCAAGCGCGGATCGCGCGCGCGTTTTACGCGGCCGAAGTCAGACCCGTCCGTAACGTTCCCGTCGGGCTGGAAGAACTGCGTGTGGTTGAACAAGTTATAGATTTCGCCGCGGAATTGCAGCCGATAGCGCTCGCCGATCATGGTGTTCTTGAGGATTCCGATGTCCGTCTGGAAGATGCCCGGCCCACAGCACATGGTGCGGGGAGCATTGCCGATGGTGCCAAGCACGACACCACTCGGCTCGTTCGAGCAGAGTGGGTTGTCGATGAGGTTCGTCGGGTCCGCCGGATCGATGCAGCCAGTGCTGAAAGAACTGGGATCGAAACCGAGGTTTCCGTCGCCGCGCGGATTGAGCTTCTTGAACGGCGCAATCAGGTTGGGCTGGCCCGAGGTTTCAAAGTCAAAACTCGAATAGAGCTCATTGTCGTCCTGTTCGGTAATGCGAATCGGGAAGCCCGACTGCGCGGTGATTGTTCCCGACAAGGACCAGCCATTGAGCGCCTTCCCGGCAAAGCCCTCGTACTTGCGTACCGGCAGCTCCCAGTAATAGCTGAACACGAAGCGGTGCCGCGCATCAAAGAGCGATGGCGAACGCCCGATTCTCGGGTCGAACGGGTTGACCAGGCTCTCGAATGTCGACGCGTAATCTAGCGACTTTCCAAACGTATAGGCGCCGGTGAATTGCAAACCGTGCGAGAAGCGCTTTTCCAAACTCACTTGCAGTGCGTTATACGCCGAACTTGAAATCGTTCCTTGTTGAAAAATGCTGGAGAACATCGGGAGCCCGTCTACGGGACAGCCAGTACCGGTGGAGGGATCGCAATTGGGTGAAGAAAACGGCCGCAGCCCAACTAGCGTAATCCCGTTTGCTCCTACTACTGTTCCCGCTTGGAGAACTTTGGTTGGACCGTAGGGAAGGTGCAAATCCACGGGAAGCGTCGTACCCGGATCAATAAAGTACGAACTATCGGCTCCGAACTGAGTGCAAGTCCCGACGCCAAGGATCTGGTTTAAGTCCAAACACGTTTGTGGATTCCCGGGATTAATTTCCTGCGTTGCCAGCAGCCGGTGGCCCTGGCGCCCCACATAGGCAATTTGGAATACCAAGTCTCTTGCCAGTTCACGTTGAATCGTCAAATTGTACTGCTCAGCATACTGCGAGCGAATGTCCGGGGCCGCCTGCCCATAGAGAAGAATGGGCCGGAACATGGACCAATCGACGGGTTGGCCACGAGGAGGATTCAGAATTCCGTTGAAGGGATTGGGCGCCGTCGTTCCGTCCTGATACTGAAACGGCAAATTGAACATGGTGTTGTAAATGCTGGAGCTCCCGCCAAAAGGCGGCTCGGCGCTGAACTGCTCCATCACCAATTGTTCGATGGGGTTGTAGAAAATTCCGAATCCCGCACGGATGCTGGTCTTTCCCGGCCCGCCAAACAGCCGTCCCAACAGCCCATCGTTAGCGCCCGGGCTGTATGCCAGGCCTATGCGCGGCGCGAAAGACTTGTAGTACGTGGACGTAAGCCCGGTCGGAACGCCTTTGTCACCCGCCACCACCAAGCCCGTCGGTATGACGCCGGTGTTGGCGCAGTCCGGATCCGTAACGCCCCAATTGTCACGGAAGTTGTCAATGCTAGCCTGCGAAAGCTGGCACGGATATATGGTTGTGTTCTGGCCCGGACGGTAGGTTTGCACTTTCTTTCCGATGTCCGCCATCGGCGTGTTCAACTCCCAACGCAGCCCGTAGTTGAGGGTTAAGTTGGATTTCAGCTTCCAACTGTCTTGGGCAAAGAGGTACACCGCTTTGGAGCGAATGAGCTCGTCCTGCGCGGAACCTTGGATGTAATTGTCATTCAAGCCCAGCAGATAGTCGGCAAATAGATTGTCGGACTCCGTATCGTTCGGGCCCCCGCCGTAAAGGTAATAGGAGCCGTTGATGTTGAAATACAGGCGCTGATCGAACTGGTTATCGCGATAGTCCGCGCCGAATTTCAAGCTGTGGTTTCCGACGACTTTGCCGTAACTATCAGAAATCTGGTAGGTGTTGCCCTTCTGTGGGAGCTCGCCTTCGAAGTTATTTCCCAGCGAGAATCCGCCGGCGATGTTTACGTAAGGAACTCCTTCCCGGCTGGCACCCAGGTTTGGATGAATGCCCAGATCGGGGTTATTGGGGTCGGCAAAACAATTGCTCGCGGACACCGTTGTACAGGAATCTTGAACCAAGGCGGTATTCTGAGGATGCAGGAACGTGCCTTGCCCTTCCCGGAAGTATGTAAACCGGATCTCGTTCACCGACGTCGACCCGATCGTCCAGGTATGCGCGACGTTCAGCTGTTGAATCCGTTCATCCGTCAAATCGCCAAATCCCGGCAGCGATGCGCCACCGGCTTGGAACCGCGCAAAGGGTTTCGCCAGGTAGTGCTGGTCGAAATAGTAATACCCGGTAAGGTGCTGGTTTTTGGTCAGTTCATGATCGACTTTCACCGTGAACTGGTTGGCGCGCTCGTGCCCGAGCGGAACGCCCTGGAATGTGCCGTCCGGGCGATTGGACTGTGGAACGTACTTATTCAAA
>DASSYL010000573.1:0-4641 GCA_035703315.1 Candidatus Acidiferrum sp.
TGCAGCAAATCGTGGCGAAGTCAAAGGAAGGCTTCGTTTTCAAGATTGACTTGCAGGTGCAGATCCACGTGTCGGACACCAAGGCGCCGCGCGTGATTTCGATGGTGGGCACGATGAAGAATCTGGTGAACGAAGTGCTGCAGGCGGCGGTGGGCAACCACTTCCGCAACTCGCTGCAGAGCATGCCGGCGATCAGTTTCATTGAAACGCGGCAACAAGTACAGGTTGAAGCGTTTGAGCACATCCGCCAGCAACTGGAGCAGTATCAAGTGGAGACGAAAGGCGTGTACATCCAGGACGTGGTTTTACCGGAAGACATGGTGACGGTGCTGACGCATCGCGAAGTGGCGAATCAGGAAATCGAGACGTTCAAGAAACAACAAGCGGCGCAACAACAGCGCATTGAGATGGAGCAAGCCAAAGGTACGGCCGATATGCAGGCGGATTTGGCGCGCTCGAAGGTTGGAGTGGACATCAAGAAGAACAACGCCGATGCGCGTGTGGCGGAAGCTACCGGTGAAGCGGAGTACATCCGGCAGACCGGTACGGCCAAAGGCGCGGAAGTGGAAGCGATCGGACTGGCGCGGGCCCGTGGTTATCGCGCGCAGGTTGAAGCGTTGGGTTCCAACGCGACGGCGATCGTGAACGTGGTTGCGGCGCTGGCGGAAGGCAAAGCGAAGTTCGTGCCGGACGTGTTGGTGGCTGGCGGAGGAAATAGCAACGGCGCGATCGAAGGGCTGGCGGCTACGGCGATGCGATTGTTCGGGTCGGGTAATGGAGGATCGAGTGCGAGCACCGCTGCGGCGAAATTGCCGACGGCGCCGTTGACTCCGGAAGGTGAAGCGGCGATGAAGAAGCTGATGCCGAAGGAGACGCCGGGCAAATCGTGAAGACGGCGGCGTAGACGAAAACACGAAAGGCGAAAAGTAAAAAAACAGAAGCGGCTCCCTACCCAGCCACAGGAAGCCGCTTTCTGTACCAGAGAACCTCCGCTGCCTCTCCCTTATTCCTCTATTGGTTCCCTGGGGTCTCGTCCGTGCCGAAAAAGCTGAACAAAAAGAATTAACGCAACGGCGCAGCAACAGGCCCCCGAGATGACCAGCAGGTCATCGGAACGCGCCGGGTAGGTAAGCGAGTCGTAGATCAGATAGGCGCCTACACCCGCTAGAGCCAGTGTGAAGAGCCAGGTTAGTTCGCGAAACCGGTGCATCATGCCGCGTCCTTCTCTCTGACCGCGAAGGCCTAGCGCAACTCAGTGGACAGCTGCTGCAAAAGCTTTCGTACCTCTTGCGATTCCTCGCTGGATCGAATCCTCGGCTGCTCGTACGGCATTTTCATCATGCTGCCGCAGCAGCAACGAGGATTACCGCCTTCGGCGAGGATTCCTGTTTCGGTCACCAGGAGTTCGGCCCGGCATGCATCGTTGAGACAACGCCAAACCTGACCTTGTTTGAATCGCATGAATTGTGTCGCCAGCCCCGAAAGACTAACGTGCTCTTAAAGTGACCTTCGGGGAGATTGTGGAACCGGCAGACGCGAGCGTGATGCCCAAAATGAAACTTGTCTTGAATTCCGAACATGAGACGTCGGCAGGGGCGTGGGTGGAGGGCGTTCGCTGGCTCTGTTGAGTAGTGCGTCCACCTCAAAAAACGAACAATTCTGGCCCGAGCGGCGCGATTCATGGTGAAACGAACAGGGCGTGATGCCGAAGCATCGGAATGCCGGCGGCCCATGCTAGCGCTCGGGAAGCCGCGCACGGGTGTAGTTGTGGTTGCAATTCCAACCAGGGAGCTCTGAAGGGTGTGAAAAGCGATGTCGGATACCTATGCTCGCCAGTGCGTGGTTCTTCAATTCCGCGCCATTCCCTGATTTTTTACAA
Source organism: Candidatus Acidiferrum sp. (assembly GCA_035703315.1). Classification (GTDB taxonomy): domain Bacteria; phylum Acidobacteriota; class Terriglobia; order Acidiferrales; family UBA7541; genus Acidiferrum. The sequence goes on from DASSYL010000573.1 coordinate 1,880, forward strand.
AACCATGACAGACCAATAGGAGGCAAGATGAAGGTTCGGAAATCTCTATTTGCTGTATTAGTCGTCGGTTTGTTGTTTGGCGGTTCTTACATCGTGGAGCGAGCGAGTCAGAAGGCGGTCCCAGCGCCGCGGTTAGTCGCTGATGGCACCGATCCTATGCCCAGACCCCCTCGAGGGACGTTAATCGTACGGGATCAGCCGGCTGCTGGTGTCTTGGTAGTGGACGGGACCGATCCAATGCCCAGACCCCCTCGAGGAACGTTAACCGTTGGGGATCAGCCAGCTGCTGGTGTTTTGGTAGTGGACGGGACAGATCCCATGCCATTGCCCAAACCCACGCGGGGGCTTCAATCGTAACCGACGAAGCGGGTCCAGGAGTTTTGGTGGGGGCGGGAAAAATTCCTCTGCCTCTGGCCCACCCTCCCCATCGACGGGCGTGAACGCGACAGCGAAACGGCTACGGACAGGATTGCAATCAGGAGGGAAGATTTCTCTTGCTTCTTCCCTCCTTCTGTTAACATAGCTAACTCGACAACTGGATACTTGCGCGTCGAGGCTATGGTTGACTACCTAATCTGGGTCGCTGCGATCCCGCTGGACATACTACTGATAGCGCGGAGCCTACGAGGCGATTACTTCAAGCGCTACCCGATCTTCTATTCCTACATCTCCTTCGTTTTGTTGCAGTCGGTCGCGCGTTTTACGGTGTACCACCTAAAACCGGATTGGTACGCCAGCGTTTACTGGTTTACGGAATTTGTCGCGATCATCGCGGGCTGCTCGGTGGTTTTTGAATTTTGCCGCCTCGGGCTCAAGAGCTATCCCGGTGTTGCCAAGATGGCCCGCGTGGGGCTGATTGCCGCTTTTTTGTTTACGTTCAGCAAGGTCCTGTTTACGGCCGCGCAAGGCACGGACGGATGGACGCCGGCGTTGACGTTTTTGCTGGAAAGAGACATACGATTCGTCCAGATAGCAGCGACCGCGATTCTTGTGGCGATTGTGCTTCTCTACCGCATCCCAGTGAGCCGGAACCTGAAAGGAATCGTCCTGGGGTACGGGTTTTATTTGGGCACGGTTGTGACGAACCTGACGTTCCTTGGCGTGTTTGGCGGGCGGGTACAATCAGCGGCTTCGCGAATTCAGGCATCGTCGTATATGGTCACGCTTCTGATATGGACCGTCGCCCTGTGGTCTTATGACTCGGTTGCAACGCAGGCGAGCGGGGAGGCGAGGCGCTATTCCGCGATTTGCGCGGAAACGAACGAACAACTGGCGCAGTCGAAAAGCGCCGTGGAAAGCCTTCTCCCGTGATGGAATACCTACTGATCTTTACGGCCGTAGCAGGCATCGTGTTGTTTGTGGCCTTCTTTTTGCACTCGACGCGGGAAGCGCGGGAGGAATACCAGGGAACGGGCGGAGCCAAGTTGGAACCGGGTGATTTCTGGAGCGATCTAGGGCCGCCAGCATCCGCTGCGGTATCCGGGATTTTTTCCAGCGAGGACGAGCAATTTATTGTTAGCGAAGCCGACGAACGAGTGAGCGCACTCTTCCGGCGTGAGCGCAAGCGGCTGGCGCTGCGATGGATTGAACACCAAAAGCAAGAGGCGTCGGGCATTATGAGCCGGCACCGGGATGCGTCGCGACGAGCGGCGGATTTGCAGCCGGCGAACGAAGTGAAACTCTTCCTGCGGTATGCCCGGCTCAAGGTGACGTTTGAGTTTCTCGCCGTGTCGGTTTGGCTGGTCGGGCCGCAGCGTTTGCGGGGACTGGCCGAAGAGGCCAATGCTGTATTCCATGGAATGCAGAACGTGAAAACGCTCCGCGGCAACTGAAGGGGTTTCGTTCGCAGTCGCTGACGCTTGGCGCTTCGAACTCAGCAGCTGAAAAGGACGAGAGAATACTTTGAACCGAGTGCTGCCAGCCGACGCTTGGGAAGCGTATGAAGACTTTCGCACCCGAACGCTGTCCCGAATCCCCTCGAAACTCGAACGATTGGTCTATATTGCGTCGACGCGGGACTACAACTCTGGCATTTACCAGCACGAAGGATTGGCGGGCCGGTTTGGCAAGGAAGCGGCGGCCCGGGCGCTGGAGTACGCGCACGGGGAAGTGTTCCAGGCGGTGTCGCTGCTATCTCTGCGGAGAGTTACAGAGGAACTTCGGACATACATGGAATCGTCGCGCGAGCATCCGACGGCTTTTCTAAATGCATGGCAAAAACTGGAACCTTACCGGGTGGCGATCCCGTTGCGAGTGGATCCAACAATCGCCGAGCTCTTCATTTCCAACATCAAGATCGCTTTGGCAGTCTTGCGGCATCGTCTCCTTGAGACGCCGGATCATCCGCCAGTCGCATTGCCACCGCCGTCACCTGCCCCACGATCTCCGCTTCCGTTCCGAAACTGAAACGGCGCACACTCATCGGTGACAGGGGGTGCGGGAGAAGAAGGAGATAGCCATCCTGAATTTCGCACCAAGAGCAAGCGTATCCGTCGCGAAGCTCCACAAAAAAGATAGGACGGTCATGTTCGGTGCGCCAGCGGGCGGGACGGATTTTGCGGACTTTCTGGTCGATCTGCACGAAAGAGCCGGGCCGAAGCAGCGGGTAGAGAGTGAGATCGCGCAGACCGACGTAGCCGTAGAGGCTGTGGCGCAGGTCCAGATGCTGGATGAGGGAGATGGGGACTTCGCCCCAGATTTCGACCATGCGGTTGAGCAAGTTGGTGTTGTCGATATCAAACGAGCGGTCGAAACGAATCGGG
>DASSYL010000127.1:0-5645 GCA_035703315.1 Candidatus Acidiferrum sp.
ACGTGCTTGTCGACGGCATCCATCAATTCATCGATCTTGCCTTCCCACTTGGCATCGCCGTTCAAGGCCTGTAAGGCCGAACCACGCACAATGGCAATCGTGTCGCCGGGAAATTGATAACTCTTCAAGAGTTCGCGAACTTCGAGTTCGACTAGTTCGAGCAATTCGGCGTCTTCCACCATGTCGCACTTGTTCAGGAAAACCACAATCGCCGGCACCCCCACCTGCCGCGCCAGCAGAATGTGTTCCCGCGTCTGCGGCATCGGTCCATCCGTCGCCGCCACCACCAGAATCGCTCCGTCCATCTGCGCCGCGCCGGTGATCATGTTCTTGATGTAGTCCGCGTGTCCCGGGCAGTCCATGTGTGCGTAATGGCGATTTGCCGTTTCATACTCCACGTGCGACACCGCAATGGTGATACCCCGCTCGCGCTCCTCCGGAGCGTTATCAATGGAATCAAACGCGCGGAAAGCCACCTTCGGATTGTGCTTCGACAACACCTTGGTGATTGCCGCCGTCAAGGTTGTCTTGCCATGGTCAATGTGACCGATCGTCCCAATATTCACGTGCGGCTTACTGCGCTCGAATTTCTCCTTGGCCATCTCGTTACCCTCGTAAGATCTGACTGCAATCCGGCTCGCACATTAGCCAGCACAAGCCTTGAAAACTTTTGGAGCGGGGGACGGGATTTGAACCCGCAACCATCACCTTGGAAGAGTGAGACTCTACCGTTGAGTTACCCCCGCTCGGCCCTTCCCTAAATTCAACTTCCCCCGACCCGTAAACTGGAGCCTGGGACCGGGATTGAACCGGTGACCTCGTCCTTACCAAGGACGCGCTCTACCAACTGAGCTACCCAGGCCCATTTCCTAGCTAAGCTTCTCCGCCTAACAAACCCAAGACAACTTCGCCGCGGCGCACTTCACCTTACCGGCTGGGTCGCCGAATTTTAGTCCGCCTGTGAACAACTCTTGTGGTTGCCCTGCGGTTTACTGCGAACTGGCTTTCCTGTCGCGCCGCGCGCGTGTTGCGAAAGCCTGGTGGACGGGGAAGGATTCGAACCTTCGTAGCCCGCAAGGAGCGGCAGATTTACAGTCTGCTGGTTTTAGCCACTCACCCACCCGTCCCAAAAATCGGGACGCGGACCTCGTGTCCCAAAATCGTTTCGCTTCAACAGGTTCGGCACAGTTCAGCGGAAACACAAAACGGACTCGTGTCCAAAGACACCAGCCCGTTCAATTTTGACTGCTGGAATTGCTCCCGCCTCACTCCCCTGCCGAACTCATGGTGGAGCTGGCGGAGGGAATTGAACCCCCGACCCTCTGATTACAAATCAGATGCTCTACCAGCTGAGCTACGCCAGCGTCGCTCAAACCGTGCAAGAATAGCAGACTCGGAAACGGAATTGCAAGGGCGGTCTAGAACTATCAGCAGGTTGGAAGCCAGCGTTGTGGAAATTCCCAACCCTGTTTCCACACGGTCTGCCAAAACAACCGCATCGTTTCCAATCACTTACAGAAAGCTGGAGGGAACCCGGTCATACCGCAGGGAGCGGTTGTGAAAATCAATGAAATTTCTCTCCAACTTTGCTCTTGCCCGCACCGCCTTGCGCGCCCGCCAGGCCGATGCGATAAGATGCTCATTCCTTGATTGAGTTACCGACACTTCAGCGAATGTGGCCCGAGAAAACAAAAAAAATCTCGCTGGTGATCATTGCCGTGGCCGCGTTCGCCGCAGCACTCCTGGCGATACGGTTTTCCACCGGCCACAGCGATTCTGCGCGCGCGGAACTCCTTCAGTTCGTTCCCGCCGACACCACATCGGTCATTTTTGTGGATCTCGACCAGCTTCGCACCTCTCCGTTCCTCGCCACGATCTACTCGTGGGCTCCCCATTCCGCCGAAGACTCCGACTACACAAAATTCGTGAACGACACAGGCTTCAACTACGAACGCGATCTTGCGCAGGTCTTCATTGCCGTCTCCAATCACGGAGGCAGTTCGAATACTCTGGTCGTGGCCGATGGGAGATTTGACCGCAGAAAGATCGAAGCATATCTCGGCTGCAATTCCGCCGCCGCGCAACAAGCCAATCTCAAAATTTTTCGTATTCCCGCATGGATACGCGACAAATCCATTTTCTTTTCGTTTCTTTCTGACCACCGCATTGCCATCGCCGATTCGGAAAATCTCGCGGCGCTGCTTTCCGCCGCGAAGAACAAATCTGCTCACGCCGAATGGCAAACACGCTTCGATCGTCTTGCTGGTTCCCCGCTTTTAGTCATCGTTCGTCAGGATCCAACCGTGCAAGCGGTGTTTGCTAGCGAGTCTCCCCAGCTCGCATCGCTCATCGAGCGGCTTCCCTGGATCACCCTCGCCGGCAAACCCAACGGCAATTTTCTTCAGCTGGTCGTCGAAGGAGAGAGCCCTTCCGATGCAATGGCTTCTCAGCTTTCCGAGTTTCTACGAGGCATTCAACTGCTCGCTCAAAATGGCCTGAACGATCCCCAGCTCCGCCAGCGGATGAATCCCGACGAACGCAACGCTTACCTAGAGCTCTTGCAGGGAGCGCAAATCGACAAGATCGGCCGCGGCGACTCCAAATCCGTCCGAGTCGTTCTGCCCATCACGCCGCAGTTCCTACAGATCGCCAAAGCCCCGACCATCAAAACCGCACCCGATAGTGCAGCCGACCCGCCGCCAGCGGCCGCAAGAAACAAAGCCGGTCCCCAGCAGGCCAAGCCCACAAAAAGGAAGTAGTCAGAATAGTCTAAGGGAAGAGTCTATTGTCTAGTCGCCGGTTGGAGTGGACTTCATATACCGCCAGGGATTCACCGGCGCATTGTTCATACGTACTTCGTAGTGTACGTGCGGTCCCGTCGAGCGCCCGCTGATGCCGCAATACCCGACCACCTGGCCGCGCTTCACGCGCGTACCCGCAATCGTCGCAAACGAAGAAAGGTGCGCATACCACGTCGTAATCCCAAACCCGTGATCGACCACGACCACACGGCCGTAACCTACATGATTTTCCGCGCTGATCACGACGCCATCCCCGGTCACGTGCACCGGAGCGCCATAATCGGACGCCACGTCCACACCTGTATGGAATGCGCCTTCACCGCTGAACGGATCCAGCCGTTCGCCAAAACTGTCCGTGATATGTCCCAGCACCGGCCAAATCGCCGGCGTGTACGTCGAATCCGCAAAACTGAACGATGGCATCAGCCGCAGCCCACCGGAGGAAATCGCAATCGCCGCGGCGTTCTTCTTCAAAAAGGTGTACTGCTCGACCGAACGGTCAAACGCATCCTGCGCAGTCACCGGGTTATCCGAAACGTCGAACGCCGCCGGGTGATACCGCAGCACACCGTACGTCATGGCCACTTCCGTGGCCAGGGACTGCAGCGAATCAAGACGCTGGTTGGTATCGTTAACAGTCGTCTGCAACTGGTGGTATTGAACTTTCAGGGATTCTTGCTCGTGCCGCAGCGCGTTGTAGTTCCCGACCTTCCACAGCATGCGCGAGTAAGAGCCAACCGCCGCCGTCACCGTGATCATTCCGATCAGCGCCAGCACCGCCAAACCGTGTAGCGCATAGGCCGGCACCACCAGCTTGCGCAGCTTGCCGGGCGTCGAGGCAATAAAGAATGTGTAATTCTTGCCTTTAATCACAAGCGGCCCCTCAGGCCTCTTCAATCCTTACATCCGAACGCAGGCGACCGAACCGTTCCACCCGCAAAGAACGCCAAGACAACTCTTTCTGTCTCAAATCTGAACCGTGAGCTTTGGTCCGCGACCAGTTCTATCCTAGATTTTGTAGCAGCATGGGGTCAACCCTGTATTTTCGGTTTTTAGGACAGGCTGTGGAACCCTGTTCAACTGACCCGAGGGCCAGGAGCAGCAAGGGGAAGCAACTTTCCCGCTTTACGAGTTCACAGTGGTTGTTCGCAAAGTCAAATTGCGGGGCACGGCTATACTGAATGCGGACGCCAGCGAGCGCCATACGGTAAATATATGAAGCGCACCAAGCCGCACCGCAAGCCCGCCAATGAGGCAGCCGAAGACCTCTTGGTCGATCGGATTCGCCGCGCTTTGGCAATTCCGGGCCACACTTCATCGTTGCGCGTCGCGATTGGCGATGATGCCGCCGTATGGCGTCCAAGCCCCGGCCACGAATCAGTCCTCACCTGCGACTGGTTCCTCGAGGGCACTCATTTTCTGCTCGCTCGCCATCCGGCGCGGTCCATCGGCTGGAAATGCCTTGCCCGCGCCGTAAGCGACTTGGCCGCGATGGGAGCTACACCACGCTGCTTCCTTCTGAGCTTGGCTCTGCCCGCGACTCTCACAGGCACATGGCTTGACGAATTCCTGCGCGGCCTCCGCGCCGCGTCGCGCAAGCTCGATTGCCCCGCCGCGGGCGGCGATATCACCCGCCGCGACCAGGTCCTTATTAGTATGACCGCTGTCGGGGAATGCCGTCGTGGCCGAGCCATCCTGCGCAATGCCGCACAGCCCGGCGACGCCATCTTCGTCTCCGGCCGTCTCGGCGAATCCGAGTATGGCCTTCGGCGCATCCAGCAAATCAAACGCCGCCTCAACGCGCGCGATCCCCGTTTACGCAAACATCTCTATCCACAACCGCGCCTCGCGGTTGGCGCGTGGCTCGCCGAGTACCAACTGGCATCCGCGATGATGGATCTATCCGATGGACTCTCGACCGATCTCCCGCGGCTGTGCCTGGCTAGCGGAGTGGGCGTCCGCCTCGAAGCCCTGCGAATTCCGCCTCCAAAAATTTCCGCAGTCGACGCAAAAAAGTTCGCTCCTCTTTCCCTGGCCCTAAACGGCGGCGACGATTACGAACTGCTCTTCACCGTTCGGCCCAAACACATTCCTCAAATCCCGCGTCGAATCGCGGGCATCCCCGTCACTCTCATAGGTCGGGTAGTTAAGGACAAGCGAATCTTATTGGTCGGTATAAACGGCCAAGAGACGCAAATAAAAAATAAAGGCTGGGATCCCTTCAAAACCTAGTGCCTGTCCCTAAAGGCAACGTTCAATTTTGCCGAGTCACTAGTACAGTGTGAATACTGTTCAGTGTCGTTGAACAAATTTGGTGCATCCGTACAGTTGTTTCGCAAACTAGAAATGCGTACATTGGGCCCGTCAGTGGAAGCGCGGCTACCCTCTCCGGTATTCCTCTCCGGCTTCGCTAACAAAAAACTGAATGCGACGAAGGCTGGGCACAGTCCCCTCACCTCGGTGTGAGGATGTCCAGGACGCCCGCCATATGAGGAGGAATTTGTGAAGAAGCTTCTTGGATTCATCGCTATGGGTGTGCTCGCGTGTTTGCCGGCAGCGGCTCAAACGCAGCAGCCGATTCGCGTAAACTGCGGCGGCCCGAGCTACACCGACACCAACGGCAACGTCTGGCAGGCCGACACGGGCTACAACGGGGGCACGGCAAGCAGCAACACCGCGACCACGGCCGGCACCAGCGATCCGACGCTCTACCGCAGCAATCGCTACACTCCCAACAGCACGCCGTTGATTTACAAGTTCCCGGTAACCAACGGCGCCTATCGCGTAAATCTTCTTTTCGCGGAAAACTACAGCTATCTGCAAGTCGTCAGCAAGCGCGTTTTC
>DASSYL010000158.1:0-9791 GCA_035703315.1 Candidatus Acidiferrum sp.
GGAACAGATTCCTCGGGCCGCTTTGCGGCTTTCGAATGACGAGATGGAGGGTCGTGCGGCCGCACGGCCAGGAGTGGCTGTGCCACGAAAGAACGAAGCTACTTTTTGACGGCTTCGTCGGAGGCGATTTTGCCGTCGCGAATATAAATGATGCGATGGGCGTGCTGGGCGATGTCGTTTTCGTGGGTGACGAGAATGATGGTGTTGCCCTGGCCGTGCAAGTTGGCAAAAAGCGCCATGATTTCTTCGCCGGTTTTGGAGTCGAGGTTGCCGGTGGGCTCGTCAGCCAGAACGATGGAAGGCGAATTTACCAGGGCACGAGCGATGGCGACGCGCTGGCGCTGGCCGCCGGAAAGTTCGTTGGGTTTGTGGCTCATGCGGTCGGTGAGCTCGACGCGAGAGAGCGCTTGCTTGGCTTTTTCGAGGCGCTCTTCGGCGGGCGTGCCGTTGTAGATGAGCGGAAGTTCGACGTTGTGCAGGGCGGTGGCGCGCGGAAGAAGATTGAAGGTCTGAAAGACGAAGCCGATTTCCTTGTTGCGGATGTAGGCGAGTTCGTCGTCATCGAGTTCGCTGACCAGGCGGCCGGCGAGCCAATACTGGCCGGCGCTCGGCGAGTCGAGGCAGCCGATCAGGTTCATCAGTGTGGATTTACCGGAGCCGGACGGGCCCATGATGGCGACATATTCGCCCTTTTTGATTTCGAGATTGACGCCGCGCAGCGCGTGCACTTCTTCCGCGCCCATCTGGTAGGTCTTGGTGAGGTCGGTGGTGCGGATGACTACACCGGTTGATACCAGATCGTCGCGGTAGGATTCGGTCTCTATTGTGGCCACGGGCATTTGATCTCCTCGAACGTTTTCTGCGAATGCCGCAGATGCCATCCTAAACGGTGGCGCTACATGTTCTTCCAGTTCCCGAAATGTCGTTCAAACGGCGCGCTGCAAAAAACCGGTTAACTCTGCTGGTCGTCGGTCTTCTTGGGAGCGGAGTTGTCCACCTTGATCTGGGCTTCGGGTTTCAAGGTGCGCAAAGCTTTGTAACTGCCGACGACAATTTCGTCGCCTGGCTGCAGGCCTTCGGTCACTTCGATGTCGGTCACGCCGCTGATGCCGGTTTTTACGGGCTTGAAAACGGCCTTTTTGCCAGCGATGACAAACACCCCTTGGATTTCGTCCTTTTTAGGATCGTTCGGCGCGGCGGGAGGAGGTGCGGCGAGAGTAACGCTGCCGCTGCTGCCGCCTTTGGAATTTTTCTTGGCGTCTTCGATGTCTTTGCGAGAGCGAACGGCGAGCGCCTGAATGGGAATGGCGACGACGTTCTTTTTCTCGGCGGTCTTGATTTTGGCGGTGGTGGAAAGACCGGGACGAAGATTTTCCGGCGGGCTATCGAGTGTGACCACAACCTTGAAGTCCTTCGCTTCCTGCGTGCTGGTGGTGGATTGTGTAGTGGCCAAGCCGGTGCTGCGTAAAACAGCTTGCGAACCGATTTCGGTGACCTTGCCGTGAAAAACCTTGCCGGGGACGGCGTCGATGGTGACATCGGCTTCCTGATTCATGCGCACATTGACGATGTCGGTTTCGTCGACTTTGACTTCGGCGGTGACGACGGACATGTCAGAGAGAGTCATCAGGAAGCTGCCGTTGGAGTTTTGGATGCCGGGGACTACATATTCGCCCAGACGGACGGGCAGATAGCTGACGATGCCATCGATGGGCGAAACGTAAGTGGTCTTGTTGAGGACGTCGCGGGTGTGGGTGAGAACGGCTTTGCTCTGATTCAACTGGGCGCGCGACTGTTCGAGCTGCGCCTTGACCTGCAAAACCTTGGCGTTCGACGAATCGACTGAGGCTACGGCGCCGTCATAGGCGGTCTTGCGCTGATCGAAATCCTGCTTGGGGATGAGGCCGTCTTTATAGAGGCCTTGACCGCGTTCGTAGTCGAGTTTGGCTTTTTCGAGGTTGGCCTTTTGCGTGAGCAAGTCGGCCTGGACGGCCCTGTAGCTGGCCTCCGCGGCGGCGATGCCGGATTCCGAGGCGTTCAGGGCGGCGGACTGCGCCTGCACGTCCGCGTTGGCCTGAATGGCGTCCTGAACGAGCAGGCGATCGCCCTTCTTGATCTTGTCGCCTTCCCTAACCAGGATTTCCGTGATGCGGCCGAAACCTTGCGCCTGAACGTTGGTGTACGTGGTGGGCTTGATTTCGCCGGAGGCCGTGACCAACGAGATAAGTGTTTCCTGCTTGGCGACCTTGGCAGTTTGGACGGTGGTAACACCCTTGTTCGCCTGATTCACGGAATAGAGAACGATCCCAGCGCCGACCACCACGACGGCGGCTCCGATCGCCACTTTGTGCCACATCTTCATAAACGTAGGTTCCTTTTGTTACGACGACCTGCTTGCCCGCACCCGAAGGCAATCATCCACCGGGGACAGCCCCGGAAACCAAGAATTGGTTCGCTTCTAAGTACTTATACGGCCATTGACGGCCAAATGTTTCGCCAGGAAACCCGGGAGGCGCCGCCTGGACCATGATCGAAGTTGGCGGCAGAGTGCCAGTACCTCCCAGGGAGGAACGTCTGCCCTCGGTAGCCAACTCTGAAGCGCGGACCTAGACCATCTATTTTAGAAACAATTTCCTAGAAAAGATAGAGTGGTCGTTTAGACGGCGCTTTGGCAACCAGACTTTTAGACGCGGGGAGGCGGGAAACGGTCGTTTGCGCCAATGGCAAAAAGTTTGCGCTACGCTCCGCCCCGGGGCGGTCTGAAGCGTAAGTCCAGACGGCATGAATCTGAGCCGAAGAAGCAGGGAATCGGAAGAGCAAATGTTTTGAAAAAGTTCCCATGCGCTCATGGTTTGACCGGCTTACGCGGCACCCCTAAGATTAAACCTGGACCGTGGAGCGGCCTTAAGGCACAGGTGGAGCGAGGCTGACTTTCGACTATGTTTGAAAACCTTACCGAGAAGCTGCAACGAACATTCAAGAACCTGCGCGGGCAGGGCAAGCTCACCGAAGAGCACCTGGATGCGGCGCTGGCGGAAATCCGCGATGCGATGCTGGAAGGCGACGTGGCAGTTCCGGTGGTCGAGGAATTGCTGACCAACATCCGCGGCAAGGCGCTGGGCAGCGAAGTGCTGCTGCAGCTTTCGCCGGACCAGCAGGTCATCAAGATTGTGCGCGACGAGCTGACGGCGCTGCTGGGTAAACATGCCAAGCCGCTGTTTGCGTCGCGGCCGCCGTCGGTATGGATGATCGTGGGTCTGCAGGGTTCCGGTAAGACGACCACCACAGGCAAGCTGGCGAAATGGCTGGCGCAGCACGGGCACCGGCCGATCGCGGTTTCGACCGACGTGTATCGCCCCGCAGCGCGCGAGCAGCTGGCGCAGGTAGCCAAAGCCATCAACGTAAGTCTGTGGCCCGGCAAAGGAACCGACAAGCCGCTGGAAATTGTGCGCGGTGCGATCAAGGAAGCCAAGCTTTCGGCGAGCGATGTGATTCTAGTGGACACGGCTGGCCGCTTGCACATTGACGACGAGTTGATGAACGAGCTGAGCATGCTCAAGAAAGAGCTGCAGCCGAGCGAGATTCTGTTTATTGCGGACGCGATGATCGGGCAGGACGCGGTGCGCTCTGCGGGAGAGTTTCACAAGCGGCTGGGGTTAACGGGCGTGATTCTGACCAAGCTGGATGGCGATGCGCGCGGAGGCGCGGCCCTGTCCATCAGCAAAGTGAGCGGAGCGCCGGTGAAGTTCGTGGGCCTCGGCGAAAAGTACGACGCGCTGGAAGGATTTTATCCGGAGCGCATTGTTTCGCGCATTCTGGGCATGGGCGACATTCTGTCGCTGATCGAGCGCGCCGAGCAGGCTGTGGACAAGAAAGCCGCGCTGGAGCTGGAACGCAAGCTGCGCAAGGACGAGTTTACGCTGGAAGATTTTCGCGATCAGCTTCGGCAAATCAGGAAGATGGGTCCGCTGGAACAACTGGTGGACATGCTGCCGAAAGTCGGCCCGCTGCAGAATTTGCCGAAAGACGCGTCCGTTGACGAAGGCAAGCTGAGGCAGGTGGAAGCGATCATCAATTCGATGACCAACCAGGAGCGGCGCGATCACAACGTGATTGACGGCAAACGACGCAAGCGCATCGCGGCGGGTAGCGGCACTTCAGTGCAGGACGTGAATCAGGTCATCAAGCAATACATGCAGATGCGCACGATGATGAAGCAGTACGGCGCATTGGCAGCGCGCTCCAAAATGAAAGGCCTTGGCAAGCTCTCGGGGTTAACCTAAGCGGGACTCGCCAAATCACTGTAAGCATCAGTGAGATTTTGCGATTACGTTGGCGGTTTTTAGGGCCAAAGCGCCGACGTCCAAGTCGGTCCGGTTGCCGAGGACGATCACGGTTAGTTTGGAGTCGAGGTAACGTAAGATCGCGGTCTTGAAGCCCATCGTGTCGCCGTAGTGCCACATCAACGGATGCGGACTGTTCAAATCGAGAAACCAGCCGAAGCCGTAACCCAACGCTTTTGCGCGCAGCGATTCGGGAGCATCCTCGGCTAACTTTTGTTCCGCGCTGAGCGGCAACACCACAGGAGTGATGGCCGTGGCGAATTCTTTTTGGCTGAGCAACGTGTGGTTGCGCAGGGCGTCGTCCCACTTGCCGAGATCTTCGAGATTCGAATAGATGTCGCCGTCGCCTTGCGTTGCCGACGTGGAGCTCTGATCGGTTTCGACGAGCTTTCCATCCCTTCGTGAGTGGCCGTAAGCGCGGTTCGCGATTTTGTTCTTGCCTTTCTCAAACACCAGCGTGTGATTCATTTGCAGCGGCGCGAAAATTCTTTCCTGCAAGAAGTTCCCGAACGATTTGCCGGAACGTTTGGCCACAATCAATCCTAGAATCACATAGCCCGAATTGCTGTACTCCCATTTTGTGCCCGGTGTAAATTTCCCGTGCCCTTCTTCTAGAAGCTGCATTACCTCGCTGTCGCGAATCTGGTTCTCGGGAGACCAGAGCGACCCTTTCTCTTTTTCCACGGCGCTCATCAGGTCTTCGTAATCGGGCAATCCGGAGGTGTGATTCAGCAGATTGCGCACAGTGACCGTTTTTCCGTAAGCGGAAAATTCCGGAAAGATGTCAGTCAGCGATTCTTCATAACGCAGCTTGCCGTCATGCACTAACAGCATGATGGCCATTGCAGTAAACTGCTTGGTGCAGGATGCGAGCCGGAAGTTGGTGTGCTCGTCGATCGGCTGGTGGTTCCGCAGGTCGCGTAGGCCATAACCTTTTGCAAAGATGGGCTTGCCATTTTGCTGCACCAACACGGCAAAGCCGGGCGTTCCGCTCTCCGCGATGGCCGAATACCAGCTCTCCAGTTCTTTGCGGGCCGAAACGGTCTGCGCGTCCTTTTGCGCATCGACGCCGGGAACATCGGAAAAAACCAGCAGGGTTAACATCACCAAAGTACCCGAGAAATGGATCAAAGTGACTCCAAAAGGGACAGGATGCAGGAGAATACCACTTCCCTGCTTTCATCACGCTGTAACAAACTTTTCGAGAGACTACAGGCTCGTTCCCGCCGCTTACAGCATCGAGGCTTGCCATGGCACCTACAAAGCTGGATGATCCGCGTTACTACTTGAATCGCCACGTGCAGTGGCTCGATTTCAACCGTCGCGTGCTGGAAGAGGCACGCGATCCAGGCAATCCGCTGCTCGAGCGCGTCAAATTTCTCGCCATCACGGCCAACAATCTGGACGAATTTGTAGAAGTGCGGGTTTCGAGTTTTCTCCAGCGCATCGAGCACGGCTCAACTGAACGCAGCCCGGACGGCCTTTCCGCCGAAGGAGAGCTGGCGCTGGTCACGACTTCCATGCACTCGTTGGTATGCGACCAGTACAAAACGTGGAACGACGAGTTGCTGCCCTTGCTGGCCAAGGAAAATATTCGCGTGCTGCGCTTTGCAGAGCTCGACGCCAAGGGTGTGGAGTTCGCAAAGAAATTCTACAATCGGCGCGTCGAACCCATGCTCACGCCGGTCACGGTGGACCCTTCACATCCGTTTCCGCACGTACTCAACAAGGCGCTCTGCATTTCGTTTCTCTTGCAGCGCAAACGCGGCGGAAACGGCAAGACCTACTTCGGCGTATTAACCGTGCCGCGTGCATTACCGCGCCTGTTGCGGGTTCCCTCCCTGGGCTCGGCGGTTCACTACGTACCGCTGCAGGAAATCATTTCCAACTATGCGCCGAGGCTGTATCGCGGCTACGAAATTCTGGCATCGGCGCCGTTTCGCATCACCCGCAACAGCAATCTCTATTTGGAAGAAGAGGAAGCGCGCAACCTGCTCGAGGCGATCGACTCGCAGGTGGCGCAGCGCCGCAAAGGCTGGGCGGTTCGACTGGAAATCGAAGAAGGTGCGCAACCCGATATCATCAAGCGCCTAGTCAATAACTTCGAACTCGATGAGCCGCTGGTCTTCCGCGTGTCCGGCATGGTCAATCTTCAGCGCCTTTTCCACTTGTATGAGGAGACGCCCCGCCCCGATCTGAAATTTTCGCCGTTCGCGGGCAAGCAGGTGCACATCGGGCACGACGCCGACTCCATGTTCGCTACCTTGCGCCAGAACGATGTTTTGCTCCACCACCCTTACGAATCTTACGACGCGGTGGTCACCTTTTTGCAGACCGCCGCCCACGACCCCCGTGTCCTCTCCATGAAGCAGACGCTGTATCGCACCAACACCGATTCGCCGATCGCGCGGGCGTTGCTCGAAGCTGCTTCGAAGAAAGAAGTGACCGTTGTTGTGGAGTTAAAAGCCAGTTTCGACGAGGCCTCGAATATCCGCTGGGCGCGTAGTCTCGAGGATGCCGGCGTGCAGGTTTTTCACGGGTTGGTCGGATTGAAAACCCATGCCAAGCTAGCGCTGGTGGTGCGCGAAGATCCCGATGGAAAAATCCGGCGCTACGCTCACCTGGGAACGGGAAACTACAATCCGTCCACGGCCCGTGTTTACAGCGACTTCAGCCTGTTCACCTGCGATGAAGCGATCACGGCCTCGGTGAATGACGTTTTCAATTATCTGACCGCCTATGCGGAGCAGCCGGATTACAAGCCGCTGTTTGTCGCGCCGCGCGACCTGGCCAAAAACTGCATCGGGCTGATCGACCGCGAAGCACGCAACGCCCGTCGCGGCAAGCCCGCGCGCATCATCGCCAAAGTCAACGCGCTGGTCGACCCGCCTATGATCCGGGCGCTGTACAGGGCGTCGCAAGCCGGTGTCGAGGTTGATCTGATCGTGCGCGGACAATGCGCGCTAGTGCCGGGCTTGCGCGGCATCAGCAGCCGCATTCGTGTACGCAGCATTGTCGGCCGGTTCCTTGAACACAGCCGCATTTTCTATTTTGAGAACGGTGGCCAGCCGGAAATCTTCCTGGGCAGTGCGGATTGGATGCAGCGCAATCTTTACGAGCGCGTGGAAGTGGTCTTTCCCTTGAAAGATCCCGCGTTGAAGCAGCGCATCACCGGCGAGGTGCTTGCGGCCTATTTGGAAGACACACGCACCGCCCGTGTTCTCGGTCCGGATGGAAAATTCACACGGCCGCGCCACGGACGCAACGGCCGCGGCGTTTCCGTGCAGGAAAGATTAATGGGTGCCGCGCACCTTCCCCGGCCGGCATCGGCTCGGCGCGTTCGTCAATCGGCAAACCTAGCCGTCCCAGCGATTGTCGCGGCTGCGCCGGCGAGCAGGCCCGAATCCGACGAGGGCGCCGACTCCATGTCTCACGACACCTTCAGCGCCGCCGTCTGACCGGCTTCGAACCAAATTAGAGTGTTGCGAGGCAATGGATGCAGCCGCGCCCGTCTGTTGAACCAAAGCGATGTACAGGCAGTCGTAACCGGTCGGTTAAGCGAAACAGCGATCCGTACTCAATCCAAAAAGCGGGCCGGTGGAAATTGTAGGCAAATCCATACTTAAAATTGAGTAGTGCTCATTTAGGCTAGTGCCTAAGCTTAGTGATACAGTTGTATTTATTTTACTGAATTGGTGCTGCAGTTCCGAACCCTCCTAAGAAGTTCTACCTAAATCGAATCGGGTATTTGGATTTTCCAATCCGGCAGGCACAACAGTTTCGTTACTCGGCGACGTCTCGAGCCCTCGCCGAGGAGTGCTTGGCGGCCATATTTGACGGCGATGAGACTGGCAGTCCAATTCGGCGCTGCGTTGTCAAAAGCGATATTCATCTTGATCCTCGCGTTTACTCGCACTGCTGCGGCAAAGCCGCAGGAGAAATTTATTCCGCAGCTTTCCCGAGAACAACCCGCTGGCGAAAACGATTCTGAGAATAGCCAATTTCTACGAGATTCCAGGGCAGATCTTCCAGACGCTCCGCGCCGATTGCCGCTACAGGCCCGCCGCCTGACTTTCGGCGAGCGATTTCGCATCTATCAACATTCCGTTATCAATCCGGACTCGCTGCTGTCGCCGGCGTTCGGCGCCGCATTGGGCCAAGCAAGTAACGAGCCGCCGGAGTGGGGCCAGGGAATTTCCGGTTACGGGACACGGCTGGCTTCCGCCTACGGCCGCCTGGTCATCAACCGTACGATTCGGTTTGGTGTGGCGGCTCTTGATCATGAGGATCCGCGATTCAGCTATTCGAACCAGTCCGGATTCTGGCGGCGGTTCCGCTACGCCTCGGTCCACTACGTGGTAGCACGAACGGATAGCGGCAAACAAATACCTGCCTTTTCCCGGTTCGCGGGTACCTACGGAGCAGCATTTATCGCCGACGAGTGGTACCCGGAAAGCCGCGCTAACACGGGTCATGCCCTAATGCGCGGCAGCACGGCGCTGGCTGCGGGCTGGGGTTGGAACGTGCTCCGTGAATTCTGGCCTGACATCAAAAAGGCGCTCCATCGCGGTAAGGATCAGGACTAGGTTACCTGTCCGACGCGCTCGCGGTCTGACATTGCTCTGGCTACCGTCCTCACGCTACAATTGAAGGTTCAGGAGGAGTGTGTTTGTGCTAACGATTCGTCTGTCTCGGATTGGGAAGAGAAAGAAGCCTTTTTATCGCGTGGTGGTGATCGAAAGTTCGCGCGCCCGCAATGGCCGCGTGGTGGAAGCTGTGGGCACTTATGACCCGCTTAAGAAGCCCGCGGAAGTCAAGCTGGACGCCGAGCGTGTGAAGTACTGGCTCGGTTCGGGCGCTCAGCCGAGCGATACCGTGCGCAGCTTTATCCGTCAGCAAAAAATCGCCTAGCCGTAAGCCATTCGCGCAGAGCAGTTTAGGCAGCTTTCAGGACCCCCCGCGGCATTGGGGGGTTTTGCATTGCATAAGCTGCATCTAAGAATTCACAGCCGTTGGGACCTGGTGAATCGCACGGACATGCCCTGGAGCTGATCCGTTGATCCTTTCAACTCCAAAAGGAGGTGCCTGATGAAAGAGCTCGTCGAAACCATCGCTCGGGCACTTGTGGATCACCCGGACGACGTCAAAGTCGCCACCGTCGAGGGCGCCGGTGCCACCGTTGTCGAACTCCGCGTCCACCCCGAAGACCTCGGCAAAGTTATCGGCCGTCAGGGTCGTACAGCCAAAGCGATGCGTACGCTGCTCGGTGCCTCCGGCATGAAGTTTCACCGCCGCTTCACCCTCGAAATTGTAGAAGAGTAAGCTCTCGCCGGATGACCTCCTCTGCCGATTCCTCCGCGCAGCAATTCGTCACTGTCGCCCGAATTCTTCGCGCGCGCGGCAACAAAGGTGAAGTCGCCGCCGAACTCCTCACCGATTTTCCAGAGC
>DASSYL010000249.1:0-5303 GCA_035703315.1 Candidatus Acidiferrum sp.
TCATATTCCTCAGTGGAGATAAGCCTGAACGCTCGCGAATAACGAGCCTTTTCTGCATACGCGTCGCCGCGGTCCGCGAAGCCCGCAGCACGCTGCGCATCGCCCTTGGCCATCTCGATCGACTTTGTGGCTTTCTTGATATCCCGCTCGCAACCGCTCAGATACAACGACCGCCAGACCCGGCCACAGCCGGCCAAAGAGAAAATCATGCAGATGCAAAGGAAGACGCCCGGGGCCCTCGCGGCCTTTGTGCTGGCAGACGAAACCATTAACTTCCTCTTTCCTGTTGATAGAACCCGGATGAATCGCTGGAGAAAGTATGGGTCACATGAAAATCGGGAGACAGCGGTTCGTTTCGTCTTTTGCCGAACTTCACACTAAGAGCTGCTATCAGGCTCCTTCCGCCACTTCCTTGACCCCTCCCGCCAAGCACCAGTAAACTTGATAATTCGATTCAGCCGCCAAAGGCGGCCTGTGCGACTCGTCGAGCGTAATATCTGCTTGTCGCTTAGCGTAACAATAGAGGGGGATTGCTTTGCCAAAGCGCACATTTCAACCGCGCAAACGTCGCCGCGCCAAAACGCACGGTTTCCGTTCGCGTATGAAGACCGTAGGCGGCCGCAAGGTCCTGGCGGCTCGCCGCAAGAAGGGACGCCATCGCCTCACGCCCGAATAAACCCGGGCTGACTTATCCGCCCTCCGTGCGTCTCGTGCGCAAGGCGGACTTCGACGCGGTTTACCGTCATGGGAAGCGCCGTTCCAATTCCCACTTCACCGTTTTCTCGAAAGCGAACGATCTGCCTCAGAGCCGTTTCGGCTTCAGCATCAAGCGTGCTCTCGGCGGCGCGGTAGTGCGCAATCGCATGCGCAGGCGCATCCGCGAAATCATTCGCCTTCATGGTCAGGAGATCTCCGCAGGATGGGACATCGTCATTCACCCCAAGCCCAATGTAGCGACGGCGCCGTTCACCTCGCTCACAACGGAGCTTCTGAAGCTGCTGAAGTCGCTATGACGCGTAGCGATGCTTCAACCTTCGCCGTTCGCACGGCTCTCTTCGCCATCCGCTGCTACAAATCCTACCTGTCCATCTTCTTCGCCGGCTCCTGCCGCTTCGAACCTACTTGCTCTCAATTTGCCTACGAAGCCATTGAGCGCTTCGGCGTTCTCCCCGGCATCTGGCTTGGCGTCAAGCGCCTCTCGCGCTGCCATCCTTTCTCCGGAAAATTTGGCTACGATCCGGTGCCGGAAAATTTCTGCGAAAACAGTAACGAACATCTGCATTCAACCTACGCTGCGGCTCTCCATTCTCCCAACCGCATTGCGCCAGTGAAGGACGGAACGCCGCTGTGACTGATTTTCAAACTCCGCAAAGTCCAAAAAAAGAACCGGGCCTAAGCCCGCAGCTTCGCATCCTCGTCGCTTCTTTGCTCTCGATGATCGTCATCGTCGCATGGGCCAAATTCTTCGGGCCCAAGCCCCAGCTGCCTTCGCAGCGGCCGAATCAGCCGCAAGCCACGGCGCCTGTCACTTCCGGCCAGCCGCCTGCTCCCGCCAGCACTCCCCCTCGACAACCTGCGGCCAGTCCGAAAGTAGCCGCCACTCCTCCCGCTTCTGCCAAGGGCGAACCTCAAGAGCGCTCGATCGTTGTCGAAAACAGTCTCTATCGCGTCGAATTCTCGAATCGCGGTGGCGTAGTCAAGAGTTGGCAGCTCAAGAAATATCGCGACGACGCCAAACCTCCTCGCACCCTCGATCTCGTCCATCCCGATGCGTCGACCGAGCTCAACGCCTGGCCGCTCAGCTTGGCCCTTAGCGATAACGATCTTGATCAATCGGCCAATACTGGTTTGTACGTGGTCAAAGCGAAAAACGAATCGGCCCCCGCTGCGCTCACCGCTCCCGCCGAACTCGACTTTTCCTGGAGCGATGGGCACCTCGAAATCACCAAGCATTTCCGCTTCGACGACAGCTACGTCGTGCAAACAGAAGTCTCCGCCAAACTCGATGGCAAGCCCATAACCGCCGGCCTTTCCTGGCTCGGCGGCTTCGGAGATGTCACCGTCACCAATCCCATTCCGGTTGAAACCGTGAACGCGTATTACAGCGAAGGCGGCAAGCTCAACAGTTTTCCCTACAAAAAGCTCGATGACGGCGGCAAATGGGGACCCGGCGTTTGGCAGGGCGGCAAAGATTGGGCCGGGATTGAAGACCGTTATTTCGCCGCGGCATTTCTAGCACCGCTCGGCGCACCACCAGGCACGCTCGAAACCCGATACTGGAAAGCCTGGCACACCGCTAAGGGTATAGACAACCAGGGCAAGCCCGAAGACAAGCCCGAACCTGTCCCTCAGGTCGCTGTTGCCTCATCCGCGCAGCCCGCCGCCATGCGGCTCTATGTCGGTCCCAAAGACTACGACGACCTGAAAAAGATGAACCCGCCGCTGCAGGCGCTCGTCAATTTCGGCTGGCTCGAAATCATCGCCGATCCGCTCTTCCACGCCCTCAAGTGGATCCACAGCTACGTCCCCAACTGGGGTTGGGCCATCGTCATACTCACGCTTGTCGTCAACATGCTGCTCTTTCCGCTGCGCATTTCCGGCTACAAGACCACCATGAAGATGCAGCGCGTCGCTCCGGAAATCAAAGCCATCCAGGAACGCTACAAAAAATACAAAATCAACGACCCGCGCAAAGCCGAAATGAATCAGGAAGTCATGGCCATTTATCAGCGCGAAGGCGTCAATCCGGTCAGTGGTTGTCTGCAAGCTTTCGCCCAGATGCCCATCTGGTTCGGCCTCAATCGCGCGCTCAGCTCTGCTATCGAAATGCGCCATGCGCCGTGGTTCGGGTGGATTACCGATCTTTCCGCTTCCGACCACTATCGCGTCTTGCCCATTCTCATGGGCATCTCGATGTACATCGTCTCCAAAATGACGCCCATGACCACCACCGATCCGCAGCAGCAGATGATGATGAAGTTCATGCCCATCTCATTCGCTGCAATGTTTATGTTTTTCCCGATTTCCAGCGGCCTCGCCGTCTACATTTTGACCAGCAGCGTTGTAGGCATCGGCCAACAGTGGTACCTCAACCGCACTCATCCCGTGACGCCGCCGGCAAAAACCGGCAAGAAATCCTGATTCGCTTTCCGTCCTTTGTCGTAGGATATGGGAACGCCGATCGTCCCCAAAATGACCTATAACCTGATTGAGAACGGCCAATTGAATCGCTCTGCCGCCGCAGAGGCTTTGCGAAAATTTCTGGAAGAAACTATTCGCGCCGGAAAGTTCGAGCTGAAAGTCAGCGTCCGGGCCCTCGATCCCGGTGCGTTGCCGGAAGACGCTGGCGCTGAAATTTTCGGCGACCTCGCCGGCCGCGACAACGAATTGCTCCTTGAACGTGGCGCCGAACTTCTCCAGTCCTTCGAGCATCTCGCCCACCGCGCTCTACGCCTCGAGCCACCCTTTCAGGACAAAATCTTTCTCGATTGTGCTGGCTATCGTGCTCTCCGTGTCGAAGAACTAAAAATGATGGCCCGCGCCGCCGCGGAACGCGTGCAAACTTCCCGCCAGCCCTTCAAGCTCAATCCCATGAACTCTCGCGAGCGACGCATAGTCCATCTGGCCTTGCAATCCGTTTCCGGCATTCGCACCGAAAGCGTCGGCGTCGGGCCCACCCGCCAGGTCGTCATCCATCCCGCCGACGTTCCCCCGCGCCACTGACTTACTCCCGCACCCATCCTTGTTCCACTACCTTCCCCGCCGAATTGAACCGCACCCGGTAGGTAAATGACGCCGGACGGTCCGGCCGCACTTTCGCGAATCGCAAATCCAGGATCTCGACTACCGCCTCTTCGCCGTCTTTGCGGAATCGCGTCACCGGAAACCGGTCAAACCACAACACCTTCTGTACTTCCGGCAATTGCCGCGCCTGCTGAATCCAGTTGTTCGCCGGAGCATCGGGAAAGTAGTTGTAAGTCAGCGGCACTTTTGCGGCCGCTGCGGCCTCCGCTTCATTTGCCGGGATCGCCGAGGGCTGGCTTAAATCCATCTTCAATTCATACACTCCGCGCGATGTGCGGATCAGACCATCCCAGTTCCACAGGGACGGTGGAAATGGCAGCGCTCCAATCACGTCCGGCCGCACTCCCTGGAACTCAGCAAATCGTTTTACCCGCTCCAGCGCCTTGTGGTGCGCAAAAATCGTCAGCCCCACGTAGATGCAGGCACCCACGAACCCTGCGCGATTCCAGGTCGCCAGCCGCAGCCGCGATCCCCAGCCGAAAACAGCGGGTAGCAAAAACAGCACCGAAAGAATTCCGGTTGCGCCCCAAATTGCCGCATTGGAAATCGGCGCGCCGACAATTCTTCCGAGCGCCGCGATGCCAAATGTCACCGGAATAAACAGCATCCACATCATCACCGCTCGCCGCTTGGCATGCTTTTCATCGCGGTGCACCCATCCCAGCAATTGAGGGATCAGCAGAATTCCCGTCATCGTGAAGTCCACGATAAAAAGCAGATCCCATGCCGGGCGCGACCACGACAATGGCGACCACACCATGGTCCCGAACGTCGTCACCAGGTCCAGCAAAATATGGCTGGCAATTCCAATCGCATAAATGCCCGTCAGCGCCGCATACGACGGCGCCTCCCACGCAAATTTCTTGGCAACCCAGCGCGTGATTCCCGCCAGCGCCAGCGCAAATAGCGGCAGCATCAGCAGCGAATGCGTGTAGCTGCGATGCCACGTAATGATTAGCAGCGGATCCTTGGAGAGCATGTCGCGAAGCACATCGCTATCCGGAAAAATCGCTCCCACCATCAGCGCCCACGTTGTGATCCGCGCCCGGCTCATCGGCTTCGGCGGAAACATGCTGTCGCCGTTGCAAAACGCCTTCCCGATCAGCGCTCCCGCAATTCCATGTGTGATCGTGTCCATTCGTTTTCGATTTTTCGATTTATTTATTTTACGTGCAACAGAGGCGTGCGCTTGGAAACCACGTTGCCAACGCGCAGACCTGCAACGCCATGACGTTTCATTAATCGCAGCGCTTCATCCGCCGCCTCAACATTGATTGCAACCAGCAATCCGCCTGACGTCTGCGGATCGAACAGCAGATCGCGAAATTCTGGCGCCACGCCGGCCGCAAAGTCCACGCACTCCCCGACAAATTCGCGGTTGTTGATCAAGCCGCCAGGAATATGTCCATTCTTCGCCGCTTGCAGCGCCCCCGGCAAATACGCAAACGTTGCATGATCGATCTCCACCGAGACCGGCGCGATTCCCTTTTCCGGATCGC
>DASSYL010000255.1:0-2405 GCA_035703315.1 Candidatus Acidiferrum sp.
TATGCCTCTCAGTACTACCGCCATGTCGAAGCCTTCCCCAAGCATCTCCGCGTCCTCGCTTCCCGCTCCGATGAATCGCTCAAACCGGTCGTTCTAGAAAACCTCGCCGAAGAAGAAAATCCCGGCGGCCCCCATCCGCAGCTCTGGCGTGATTTCGCCTCCGCCCTCGGCGTCAGCGAGGACGACATCACCACATCCCCTTCGCTCCCCGGCACGCAACACGTCGTCCACACTTTTCGCGACATCTGCGCCAACCGCTCCCTAGCTGAAGCCGTTGCTGCTCTCTACGCCTACGAAGCGCAAGTCCCCGAAATCGCCTCCACCAAAATTGACGGACTCCATCGCTTTTACGGAATCACCAGCTGCAAAGGCACTGCGTACTTCGCCGTCCACGAAGAAGCTGACAAAGCCCACCGCGAAGCCTGGCGCAACTGGCTCGCCCAAAACGCCCCCACCGACGAGGTCAGCGAAGATCAAGTCCTCGCTTCCGCCAACGAAGCCCTCAACGCTCTTTGGGGCGCCCTGGACGCCGTACATCATTCAAAGTCCACGATCTGCTAGCCCCGCGACCGGTCCGCCTCCACGATCTTCCGGGCCCGCTGCCGGAATCAAAGTGAGCCTCCTGTCAAGCGCCTTGTTTCTCGTTCATTTTTCTATTGCTTTCCCATAGGAACATGCCTATTTTCCTATGCATAAGCCATAGGAGCGCGCAAACCCCCGCTCGCGCAGTCCGGAGAAACATCCATGGGCGACAAGCAGGACGTCTGGCAAGGTACTCTCGCTCTGATGGTCCTCAAGACCCTTCAGTCCATGGGCGCGCTCCACGGCTACGGTATCGCCCGCCGCATTGAACAAACCAGCGGAGATTTGCTGAGCGTCAACTACGGCACGCTCTATCCTGCCCTCCTTAAACTGGAGCAGGACGGCTACATCTCCTCTGAATGGGGCGTGTCCGAAAACAACCGCAAGGCCAAGTTTTACAAGCTGACCCGCGCCGGCCGCAAGCAACTCGAAAAAGAAGCCCGCGAATGGCATCAAGCAACGGCCATCCTCGCCCGCTTCCTTAACGCCGAGGAGCCCAACTCATGAGGCCACTCCGCGCTACTTGGATCCGCTTCCGCAATCTGTTCCGCACACGCCAACTCAATCGCGACCTCGACGCCGAACTCGCGGCTCACCTCGAACTCCACATCGCCGACAATCTCCGCACAGGCATGTCCGCCGCCGAAGCCCGCCGCCAAGCCCTCGTCAAACTCGGCGGTCTCGAACAGACCAAAGATCGCTATCGCCACGCCGAGGGTTTCCCTTTGCTCGAATCGCTTCTGCAAGACCTGCGCTTCGCCGGCCGCACGCTCCGCAAAAATCCCGGCTTCACTGCAGTTGCCATCCTCACCCTCGCCCTCGGTATCGGTGCCAACACCGCCATCTTTAGCGTTGTGGACGCGGTCCTGCTGCGATCCCTGCCCTTTCCGCGTTCTTCGGAACTGGTGGACATCAGTGGACGCAGCACTTCGTTCGACATTGCCTTTCTGAACCTTTCCATGCCCGATGTGGCGGATCTCCGGACCAACGCTTCTTCATTCGCTTCCCTCGCCGTGTACCAGGATTCCCCAAAAGAGCTCACAAGCGGCGGTGTCCCCGATCGCATCGAGAGCAGTCAGGTTTCTGAAGACTTCTTTCCGACGCTCGCGGTACCACCGCTGCTCGGCAGAACTTTCACCGTGGCCGACATGCAGCCCAGCGTCCGCTCCGCTGTCCTTAATTATTCGATGTGGCGTGGAAGATTCGGAGGTGATGCGGGCATCGTTGGAAGAAGCATTACGCTCGATGACCTGCCTTACACCATCATCGGTGTGATGCCCGATTTGCAGGCGATCGGCTTTGCGTCCGATTCCTCCGTCTGGACTGCCTTCATCCCTAGCAACGAAGACCGCACGGCGCGCGACGGATTTACCGTCGCCGTCGTGGCGCGCCTGAAGCGCGGCGTCACATCGGCAATGGCTCAGCACGAACTTGATCTCCTCTCGGCCCGGCTGTCGGCAGCTTATCCGGAAGCTCACCCAAACTGGTCCCTCCACGTCACACCTCTGAAAACGTTCCTGTTAGGTGACACGCGAACTCCCCTCACTGTTCTCTTCTGCGCCGTAGGATTTGTTCTCCTAATTGCCTGCGCTAATGTCAGCAGTCTTTTTCTTTCGAGAAATTGGTCGCGCCAGCGTGAGTTCGCCATTCGCTTGGCAATTGGAGCTCCGCGCAGCGCGATTCTGCGCCAGCTCGCGGTCGAATCGTTTCTGGTGGCCCTAGCGGCTGGATTATGCGCGCTCGTGTGCGCCTGGGGGTCTCTCCACGGATTGCGCTCGATTCTTCCTCCGGAGATGCCTCGACTACAAAATCTTCGCCTGGAC
>DASSYL010000371.1:0-6470 GCA_035703315.1 Candidatus Acidiferrum sp.
CTGGACACACAACTTTCTCGAACGCCAGACACTGGCCAGCATTTTTCATCTCTCGGAATCCAACGCCCCGCACTACATCGACTTCCTGCGCCAGAATTCCGGCAAGGTTTTGGAAGGCTTTCCTTCCGTCCTGGCCATCCTCGCCGACTTCATTCTCAAAACCGGCCAACCGATTCCCATGCGCGCTGTGTTCACGGACGGCGAGCCCTTGTATCCCTTTCTTCGCGAGAGCATCGAAAAGGCGTTCGCGACGCGTGCTTATGACCTCTACGGCAACACCGAGTATGCCGGCCTCATCCATGAATGCGAACACGGGCAGATGCACGCCATCCCCGAGTATGCTTTTCTCGAAATCCTCGATGCGGATGACCGTCCGGTCGGACCCGGCGAAGAGGGCTACTTCGTTTGGACCAGTTTCGTGAACGACGCCATGCCGCTCATTCGTTACCGTATCGGCGATCGCGGCTGCTGGCAGGCGACTGGACCTTGCGCGTGCGGCCGAAACTTCCCCCTAGTCGTACCTACAATTACGCGCGACAGCGACACACTGCGTTGCCCCGATGGCCGTCTGTTTTCGCCTCGCGCTCTCAATCAATGTTTGAAGGGTGCCACCTCCTTGCGCTTTTGCCAGCTGCTTCACGAGCGGCCGGGCCATGTATTGATTCGCGGAGTCGCCAGTAGTCAGGACGCTTACGCCGACCTCATGGAAATCCAAAAGCGCTTGCAAAAAGTGCTTGGCCAGCAATTCTTTGTGACGGCGACTTTGGCTGACGCACCAATTGTCCGCGCGGGTGGAAAGATTCCACTCATCGTTCAGCACGGCCAGAGCTGACTTCGTAGCGTTTCCGTTTCGTTCAAACCGCCAGCCCTTCCAGCCAAAAAAATCAGCCGTCTCCCGGAGGATCGTTCCCATGGCAAATCTTGCCGTATTTGGTCTTGGTTATGTTGGCAGCGTCACCGCAGCATGTTTTGCATCGCGCGGCCATCAGGTTATCGGAGTTGATACCAACCATCAGAAGCTCGATTTGCTTCGGCAGGGAATTCCACCGGTGGCGGAGCCGGGCCTTCCTGAGTTGGTGCAAAACGCCGTCCGCAATCGCAAACTTTGCGTGACGCATGACGTGCACGAAGCTGTTCGCCGTTCCGATGTTTCGTTCATCAGCGTCGGTACGCCATCGCGCCGCAATGGCGACGTGGATTTGTCCGCGCTCGAATCTGTTCTCGAAGAAATCGGTGGAGCCCTGCGCGAGCATAACAAATTCCACACTATCGTTCTTCGCAGCACCGTGCCGCCCGGCACCACTCGTCGCTTCGCCATTCCCATCCTCGAGGAAATGTCTGGCCGGGCCGCCGGTACTGGATTTGAGATTTACTTCAACCCGGAATTTTTGCGTGAAGGCTGTTCCATCCGCGATTTTCACGCGCCACCGTACGTCGTTATCGGCAAACAAGCGAATTTGGCCAATGGGACCCTCCGCAAAGTCTGGGAAGAAATGAAGATCGACGCTCCCATCATCGAGCTGGAGTTGCAGGAGGCCGAAATTCTGAAATACGCCTGCAACGCGTTCCACGCACTGAAAGTTTCCTTCGCTAACGAGATCGGCGCGATCTGCAAGGAGCTTGCCATCGATAGCCAGCGCGTGATGGACACCTTCGTCAAAGACACGCAGCTCAACACTTCCGCCAAGTATCTGTCGCCAGGCTTTGCGTTCGGCGGCTCCTGCCTCCCCAAAGACGTCAGCGCGTTGAACTACATGGCGAAATCGCTCGACGCCAGTACGCCGCTCCTAAGCAGCATCATGCCCAGCAATGACACGCACATCCTTCGTGCTGCGCGGATGGTTTTGGAGACCAACAAGCAGAAAGTCTGCCTGGTGGGCCTCGGCTTCAAGGAAGGCACCGACGACGTCCGCAACAGTCCCGCCGTGCTGCTCGCGGAGCATCTTCTCGGGAAGGGAGTTGACCTCACCGTTTTCGATCGCACCGTTCAGCCGGAATACCTGACCGGTCGAAACAAGCAATTTCTCGACATGACCATGCCGCACATCCTCCGCCACATGCGCGCATCGCTTCCCGATGCGGTGAAGGAAGCGGAAGTCGTGGTGATCTGCTGTAACGACTCCGAAATAGAAGATCTGCTGCTGAAAGACGGACAGGGCAAAGCGATCATAGACTTGGTCGGTTTGCCTCGGCTCAAACATTCCGGAAACGGCTATTCGGGAATCGCCTGGTAATCCCGATGAGAATCCTCTTCATCACACAGTATTTCGCGCCGGAAACCGAAATCGGCGGCATCCGCATCCTGGAGATCGCCTCGCGCCTTCAGTCTGTGGGGCATGAGATCCAGATTTTGACCGGCCTGCCGAACTATCCGAGCGGAAATCTCTTCGATGGTTACCGCCGCAAAGCTTGGCGCGGTACGTGGACAGAAACCATCAGCGGCCTCCGCGTCACCCGTGTTCCGCTCTTTCCTTCACACGATAAGAAGACCTTGCCGCGACTGCTCAACTATTTCTCATTTCTGTTCGCTAGTGCCATGCGGTCCGTCTTTCTCAAGCGCCCGGACGTGGTGGTTTGCACTTCGCCGCCTCTGACCATCGGTCTCGCCGCCTGGTTCGCCGCAAAACGCTTCCGCGTTCCATTTCTGTTGGAAATTCGCGATCTCTGGCCGGAGGCTGCCATCGAACTGGGCTATTTGAGAAATCCGCGGGTGCGACGCGCGGCGTACACTCTCGAATCTTTTCTCTATGCTCGCGCCACTAAAATCATTTCGGTTTCAGAAGGCATGCGCACCGACCTCCTCAAGCGTGGAATCCCCGCATCACGCTGCGAAGTAATCTGCAATGGCGTGGACGTCCAGCTGTTTGCGCCTAGCAGCTCGGATGTTTCACCTAACGAAGTGGTCGCCGCTTTGCAACGCGATGGAAATAGTGTCGGCGTCTATCTGGGTACTATCAGCGCTTACCACGGCGTAGACTGCATGCTCGATCTGCTCGAAAAGTTGCAAAGCGAGCCGCGCATCAAAATCGTTTTCGCCGCCGGCGGCTCCGCCCGCGCCGATTTGGAGCGCGAAGTCACCGCGCGCGGCCTTTCGAACGCCGTGTTTCTCCCGGCGCCGCCTCGTAAACAGATGCCGGCTGTCATTGCCGCCGCGGATTTCTGTCTCGCATTTGTGAAGCCCGGCCCCTTTTCACGCTGGCTCCTGTCCTCCAAGGTCTTCATGTATATGTCCTGCGGCAGGCCGGTGTTCGCTGCCGCAGTCGGCGAGACCGCTCGCGTAATTCAGGAAGCGCAGGCCGGAGTGGTGGAAGACGCTACACCGGAAGGCATCGCTCGCCTGGCTCACTCCATCGCCCGCGTCGGCCGTGGCCTGGAAATCGAGCACATGGGCGCGAACGGCCGCCGCTATGCCGAGCACTACTGCTCCTGGGAATCTCTGGCGGCGTCCTACGAGCGCGTACTGCAATCCGTAAATTCACCTCGCCGCGGCCTGCCCCAGACCCGGCCAACGGAAGTGCCGGCGCCCCCGACTGCGAGTTCCGCGCAAATATCCGCGAAACAGTAGCCAACAGGAGCCGTCCAACAAGATCGTTAACGTGTTGACCCGATGACCGAGTTCTTCACAACCCATGGTTACCTCGCGGCGTTCCTCTCATTTGCCGTGTGCGCTGCTTTGTTGCCACTGGTGCGCCGTGCCGCTTTTTATTTTCAGGTTCATGATCAGCCCGGCTATCTGAAGATTCACAACGTCCCGATTCCGCGCCTCGGCGGCGTAGCCATGATGCTGGCGATCGTCATCGGACTCGCTGTTTCCAACTACGGCTCACCCCTTCACCTCGTACACTTTTACTTTGCCCTCGGCCTGATCTGGTACGCCGGTTTCATCGATGATTTGTTGAATCTTCCTCCGGAAGTCCGCTTGCTCGCTCAACTCGCAGCCGGATTTCTCCTGAGCCAGACACGCTGGAATCTCACGCTTTTCAACCATCCAATTCTGGATTCGATCCTCACGTGCCTTTTCGTGGCCGTCTTCGTCAATGCGTTCAACTTTCTCGACGGCTCGGACGGAATTGCCGGCGGCGTCGCGGGCTTGGTTGCTCTCGGCTACGCAGCCATGTACGCCACGCCAACCACCAGCGCCGGCGGAGCCGTAGCATGGAGCTTGCTCGGCGCTTGTCTCGGTTTTCTCGCCTACAACTTCCCGCCGGCACGCATTTTCATGGGCGATTCGGGCAGCACCATGCTTGGCTTCCTGATCGCTTTCCTGAGCCTGGATTTTTACCGAGTCCATCATCACATCGGCTCGCACTGGCTGCTTCCATTGGTCTTCGCCGCGCTTCCGTTGATGGATTTCTTCCTCGCGGTCATCCGTCGCCTGCGCAAGCGCGTCTCTCCCTTTTCCGGCGACCGCGGGCATTTTTATGACGTCCTGCTCGACCGCGGCTGGTCCTCCCTTCACGTCGCTCTCGGCGCATACGCCGTTACCGGGGGACTTCTCGTAATTGGCTGGCTCTGCATTCATCCCGACTGGAAAATCTCCGTGTTCCTGTTATTCGTTGTGGCATTTCTGTTCGCCATCAGCCTGCGCAATTTCGAGTCCTTGCGTCAGAAATCCCAGATGCTTTTCGGATCGCCGCAACCTCCTAGCAACAGCAGCCTGAACTCCGAAGATTGAAATTGCCAAAATGTTTGCCGGCCAAAGAGATCCTAAATAGCAAACGAGGACAAAATGAGTCTCTCGCATCGTTTGAACGCCGCGATTCGCAGCTACTGCTCGCTTAACCGAAACCGCGAATTTGCCTTGTTGCAGCAGCGCGCCGAAGAATCATCTCGCGGAACACTCCTCGACATCGGCAGCGGCGACGGTTTTTGGACCGAGCGCTTCGCGAAACATTTCGAAAGCGCTTACGGGCTGGAGCCTGACCCGAAGGCTCTCGACACCGCGCAGAAGTTGCACGGTGCTCGAACCCACTACGTGCACGGTTTCGCGGAGAATCTTTGCTTCGAGGACGAAGCGTTTGATTGCGTCGTAAGTGTCAGCTGCTTCGAACATTTTCGCAGCGCACAAGCCGCCCTGCACGAGAGTTACCGCGTTCTGAAGCCCGGCGGAAAACTCGCCGTCTCCGTGGACAGTCTCCTGCCGGGAAACTCCTCGAAGGAATTTCGCTCTTGGCACAGCAAAAAGTATTTCGTCACCGAATACTTCAGCGAAAAGCGATTGACGGAAATGCTGGTGGCGGCCGGATTTATCGTGGAACACCGCCACACGCGCCATTTGATTCGTTCGCGGTTCAGCGCGCGTCTGCGTGAATTGTACTTGCATCACCCGCGCTCGCTGGTGCTGCTGTTTCCGGTTTTGTACTCGCTGGTTTTACTGGCCGATGCATGGGGGAAAAAGGTTCCCGGCCAAATCGTGGTGATGAGCGCGCGCAAGCCCGGCCGCTCGGTGAGCGAAGCGCAGCCCTCGTTTGATGAATTCGTGGATCCGGCACTGTCGCCGGCCTAGAAATATTTACGGCCATGTTTGTCTTGAAAGACGAAAGTCGCTCCCCGGTGTGCCGCTTCGGCGTTGCCGGAGACTTCTTGCCTGCCGCCGGATTGGCTCCGGCCGCAAGCGAGAGTTGGTCGGAGCGGGCCGAATTGCTGCGCCCACTGTTTCGGGACCTGGAATTCAGCATCGCCAACTTGGAATGCCCCGTAAATGTCGGCGGAATGGCGCCCAGAATAAAAACGTCACTCGGGGATACGTTTTCGGCAGAGCCGGAAGCGCTCGACTACCTTTCCTCGCTGCGCGTCAACGTGGTTGGACTCGCGAATAACCATCTGTACGATTACGGGCGTTCCGGCGCATCGAAAACACTCGAAACGGTAAAGAGGGAATTCTCTCCCTGTGGCTTCGGACACAGGCTTGACGAACCTCCCGACGTTCACATTCGTGACGCGGCGGCGGGAATGCGAGTCGGCATCTGGGCCGCTGCCAGGAATCTGCCGGATAGCGCCACCCGCAACTCTATCGGCATCGAACCAGCGACGCGTGAGCGCGCGGCGCAGGCGTTAGCACAGATGGCAGCGAACAAAGTGCAGTGCCGCGTCGCGTTCATCCACGCGGGAGCAGAGGGGACGAACTATCCCGATCCCGAAGAAGTGGAATTCACGGACCGGCTTGGCGAAATGGGGTTTGATGTGATTGCGGCGTGCCATTCGCACCGCATCAGCGGCTACAAAGCAGTTCGCTCAAACGGGGGACGGCTGGCGCATTGTTTCTATGGACTGGGAAGTATGGCTTCAGGCGTTTTGTATTCTCCGCTCGAGCATGAAGGCGTCCTCGCAGCGATTGCGCTCGATTCCCGCGGCGACATCTGCCAAGTTGAGGCGCGACCGATCTATCTTGACGCTCGCGGTTGGGGAACACCTCCGTCTGCGCAAGCCGGGGATGTGATAAACGATCGTTTCCGGCGAGTTTCCGCGGC
>DASSYL010000510.1:0-2815 GCA_035703315.1 Candidatus Acidiferrum sp.
TCCAACAGATTGAGGACGCGCGCAACCTCACATCCCTGCGAGCGCCGCGCCGGCCACTGCATGGCAACCTGCAGGAGCCGGTGCGGCAAAAGTTGCCAACTCGCGGGGTTCTCTCTCAGGGATAAGCAAAACAACTTGATGGCTGAAAGCCCTTAATTCGGGGCTCGGAAGCAGTGTGTCCGAAGAGGGTTTGCCAACGCCAGACCGTGAAGGACTGAGAGGAGGTGTGCGATGTCTGACGAAAAGGAAACGGTGAAGGTGGAAGCTGGATCCGGAAATTTTGGCGAATGTCTGGTCGAAGGGAGTGCGGAAGCCAGGAAACGCGGGAGAAAGAACAAGCGGCTCGCGATTGCGATTTCGGTTGCGTTCGAAAGCCTGGGGCTGACGGCGCTAGTGATAGCACCGATGCTGGCAAAGCCGGCGGAACTGGTTGTGCAGAATACGATACCGATACCGCCGTATCGACGGTATGTGGAACAGCGACATGTAGGGGACAGGACGCTGGTGCGGCCGGCACGGAGACCTGAAACGATCTTCCAGCCGACCAGTAATCCCCCACGTATCACTACGGTTGACCACAGTCCACCGCCGGGTCAACCGACCGGAGTCGACGATTTGCCTTTTGGCCCTGGCAATGGTCAGCCGTCGGATGGACTGATCCTGCTGACTGATCCGAGAGATCAACATGTTGTGCCCGCTCCTCCTCCGGATAAAAAACGAGTAGTGGTGGGTCACATTGATGCTGCGATGTTAGTCGACCGTGTGGAACCAGTGTTTCCGGCGATCCTGAAGCAGTTGCATCGAAGCGGGAAAGTGGAGCTGCATGCGTTGATAGCCACGGATGGAACGATTCAGTCGTTGCAGGTGGTAAGCGGCGATCCGCTGTGTGTGCAGTCGGCGCTGGATGCGGTGCGGCGGTGGCGCTATCGGCCAACGCTGCTAAACGGGCAGCCGGTGGAAGTGGATACGTTCATCACGGTGATCTACACAACGCAGCAGCAGTAGGCAGGAGTTAGTTGGTTCCCCTTGGGGAACCGTTGGGCGCGCCGGGCGGAATGCGGTCACTGAAAAACGCGAACTCGACGGACGGTGCAAGGGCTCACGTCTGCCCCGTGAGCCCTCTTTTCTGCCTGCACCGGCAACCGAAGTGACACCGGCCGCCGGTTGAAACGGCACGAGTCACTGCGGAACCTTCAAGACGGAAACTGTTAGAAGTGGAAAACGACGCCAGTCGAGACGCGCAGGTTGTTCTGATTCTGCGCGCCGTTGCCGAATTCGTTAAAACGGGTGAGCAGGTAGTCCACCTGAACGGGGCGGACGGAAAAATGATGCGAGACGTTAACGTCGACTCCGCCGCCGAGAGCCATCGCGAACGAATTGTTCGAGGTAGAGAACGCGAGGCCGTTGCTGCCGCCGATGTGGGCGACGCCGAACAGGACCTGGCCGAACGGAGTGAAATGAGAATTGTGGCGATAGGAAATACGCGGGCCGAAAAGGTAAGTGGAGAGCGTGCCGTCCACTCCCGAGCCGAGAATATTGTTGCTGTGGTAGCCGCCAAAATCAGCGACTCCGCTGAGCCAGCTGTTGGCGTTGTAGGCGATGGAAGCGCTGCCGCCGTGGAGATTGAAGCCATCCACGTCTGATGTTCCAGGGTTGGCGCGAACGTAAGAATATCCCGCGAAGAGATCGAACTTGGGAACGTCCTGCGCGGAAGCGCCGACGGCAAAGAGCGAGGCGAATGCGATCAAACACACTACGACCTTCAACTTCATAAGTCCTCCAAATGGGTGTATTTGTTGCGCGAGCGCGCGCCAGAAATGCGCGGCTACACGTGCGCAGCGCGCTTCAGGCAGGGAAGCGGCGAAACGCAATTGTTTAATTGTGTTGTCATAAGAGATGCGGTGCGGGCGGGAGAAGTTGCAAGCGGTTGCGCGGGTAAAGTTTTTCTTTACAGGGATTTATGGCGAGCCTAGCGGAAAACTTTTTCTCAAATCTTTTTCAAATCAGGGGCTCGCCCGAGAAGCGGGCGATCTGTTCGCGAACGTTGTCGCGCAGGCGGACGACTTCGTGCCAGTCAGAGGAATTGGCGGCAGTGGCGTTTGGCTTGACTGGCGGAGAAAGTGTGATGGTCACCGTGGTTGGACGAGGAAGAATGGTGCCGTCGCGGAGAAAACGGCGGGTGCCGGCGAGAGAAACCGGAACGATGGGAATTCCGGTGGAAACCGCAGTGTGAAACGCGCCGAGCTGAAAGGGGCGCACGCCTTCTTCCGGAACGAAAGTGCCTTCGGGAAAAACAAAAACGGATTCGCCACCGCGCAGGATGGATTCCATTTCTTCAATGGCTTCACGGCGCGAATTCGAATCGCTGCGGACGAAGGAAAGGTGCTTCATTTTGCGCAGGAACGTGCCGATGAAAGGCATATTGTGTACTTCGCTTTTGGCGACGAAACGATAGGGAACGCCAAGAGCACCCATGAGCGGAAGGACATCGAAGAAGCTAGTGTGGTTCGAGGCGTAAATTTTCGCGCCGGGCGTGTCCATGTGTTCTTTTCCAATGACACGAACACGAATACCGGCGAGAAAGAAGAGAAATTTCACTGCCGAGGATGTGTAGCGGCCTGCTGCGCGGTGATCCTTGAAGAGAAGGACGCCAGCGCACGAGGGAACGATCCATACCGCGAACAATACGATGAAGTATGCGCCGTAAAGAATTTCGAGCCCACGGCGCGCAGTTCGAATGGTGTCGCGAAAAATATTCTTTGCGGTGCCGGCGGTGCCGAGGCGCGCGATTTGCAACCAGGCCGGCGGCTTTTTC